>JBAUXQ010000083.1:0-1646 GCA_049584355.1 Roseiarcus sp.
GGCTCCGACGCCTCCGGGATCGTCTGGGCGGTCGGCTCCAAAGTCCGCCGGTGGAAGGTCGGCGACGAGGTCGTCGTTCATTGCAACCAGGACGACGGCGACGACGAGGAATGCAACGGCGGCGACCCGATGTTCTCGGCCTCCCAACGCATCTGGGGCTATGAGACGCCCGACGGCTCGTTCGCCCAGTTCTGCCGGGTGCAAGACCGACAGCTGATGGCGCGCCCGAAGCATCTCACCTGGGAGGAAGCCGCCTCCTATACGCTAACCCTCGCCACTGCTTACCGCATGCTGTTCGGCCACGAGCCCCATCGGCTGAAGCCTAGCGACAATGTTCTCGTCTGGGGCGCTTCAGGGGGGCTGGGCGTGTTCGGCGTCCAGCTCTGCGCGGCGGCCGGCGCCAACGCGATCGGCGTCATTTCCGACGAGACGAAGCGCGACTATGTGATGTCGCTCGGCGCCAAGGGCGTGCTCAATCGCAAGGATTACAATTGCTGGGGCCAACTGCCCAAGGTCAATTCGCCTGAGTACAACGCATTCATGGGCGAGGCCCGCAAGTTCGGCAAGGCGATCTGGAACATCACCGGCAAGCAGGACGTCGACACGGTCTTCGAGCATCCCGGTGAGCAGACGTTCCCGGTCTCGTGCTTCGTCGTCAAGCGCGGCGGGATGGTGGTGTTCTGCGCTGGGACGACGGGGTTCAACATCACGTTCGACGCCCGCTTCGTCTGGATGCGCCAGAAGCGCATCCAGGGCTCCCATTTCGCCAACCTCAAGCAAGCTTCGGCGGCCAACAAATTCGTGATCGATCGTCGCATCGACCCGTGCATGTCCGAAGCCTTGCCGTGGACGGAGATACCGGCGGCCCACACCAAGATGTGGAAGAACCAGCACAAGCCCGGCAACATGGCGGTGCTCGTCAACGCGCCGACGACCGGGCTGCGTACGTTGGAGGACGTGCTCGACGCGGCGCGAAAGTAGGCCCGCGCGGGGGCGCCGAGGCGAGGCGTTTGCCTTCGTGCGCGCCACCCGGTAAAGCGACCTTTCAGCCTCAGGTCGCCGGGCGAACCGGCGACACGCGGCGCAATTCCGGACATGTTTGCGCACGGTCTCGCGCCGTATCCGGGCGCCGGGCCTGAAGCGCGGGCGAACGAGAATCAATGAGGTCATGACCGCAGCGGCGGATAGAGATCAGAGAAAGCGGGAGGCGGCCCGGCGGGCCCTCCAGCTCGTCAAGCCTGGGATGAAGCTCGGCCTCGGCAGCGGCACGACGGCCCATGAGTTCGTCGACCTCGTCGGGGAAGCGGTCAAGGACGGTCTTGAGATCGTGTGCGTCGGGACGTCCAGGGCGACCGAGGAGCAGGCAAGGAGCCTCGGCATTCCGCTCGCGACGCTGGACGACCTTCCGGAACTCGATCTTACTGTCGACGGAGCGGACGAAGTCGATCCGCAGCTGCGACTGATCAAAGGGGGCGGCGGCGCGCTGCTGCGCGAGAAAATTGTCGCCGCGGCCTCGAAACGGATGGCGGTGATCGTCGATTCGACCAAGCTGGTTCGCGTGCTCGGGGCCTTTCCGTTGCCGGTCGAGGTCGTTCCCTTCGGCCTCAAGGCGACTCGCGGCCATATCGAACGCGCCCTCGCCGGCC
>JBAUXQ010000084.1:0-8671 GCA_049584355.1 Roseiarcus sp.
GACTCCCTGCACGGCCTGGCCGGTTCCACCCACGACGTTGCCGACCGCCGCCACCGGGCCCCAGGCGTAGCCCTGGCTCGGCACTGGCGCCGGTTCTTGCGCGTGAACGACGATCTGACGGCCCTCGCGCGGCCGGCATCGATTTCATCAAACCCGCCTTTCGCGATGCCCTACGCCGATCGCGACAAAGCCGGCGCGAACGATGGACGCGGCAAGCCCCGCGCAGTGGGAGGAACCTGCGCGGGGCGAGACGCGCGCTCATGTCCCCTGCCGATCGGGCCGACGCGCGACTTTGCGCACCATGCGGCCAAGGCGACCGTTACGCCAATTGACATAAATACGGAGGCGCCCGAGCGCCCCCGATTCCGCCAATCGCGGGCCGCTTCATTACGACGAAGTCGGCGCGCCATTAGATTGCACCGAGGTCTTGCAGAACGTAGGTATTACTGCCTAGTTTGAGAATTTCGTCAAGATTAACAATGCGCTGGCACACTCAAGATGGTCAGTCTCCACTTCGTTCACGGCGGAGTGATTGGACCACTTCTCTAATTCGTGATTCGAAAATAATGGGCCGCGCCGGGTCCCCCCGGCTTGCCGCACAGCAATGGCCCAAGCAGGCCCAGGCACGGGAGCTACTCGCGTCTGGGCCTGTCTCTGCGCAATTCCTGGATCACAAATCACGCAATGGTCAAGTCGAAGAGGCAGTTTCCGATGCCGTCCAAGGCCACGCGCCCCTAACAGGGGCGGCGGCCGGTCGAGGAACAGCTTGCGGCCGCGTCGGCGTCTCGATACCCACGATCAGACGCCTCGAGGCGCAAAGCGGCGACCTCGGCGGCCGTGACTACACCGCCGGCAAGATCATCAGCGCGCTTTGAGGCCGCCGGCGCCGAATTCATCAATGGCCGACGGCCAGGCGTCGGAAGGCGTAGCGGCGGCACGTGTACGGGGGACTAAGGACATGAAGACAGTGGTTATTTCAGGCGCAGTTCTCGTCGGGCTTTTTTTTGTCGGTCTGGCTGCCCTTTACTGGCTAAATCCCGCCGACCACCTCCCTGCCTTTGTGCCGGGCTACGATCCGCAGTCCGACAAGCGCCACTTCACACACGGCCTTGGCATGCTGATCATTGGACTGACGGCGTTCGCGCTCGCTGCTCTCCGCGGCTGGGGCGACTAGGCGCTTCCATCGCCTTCGCGTCAAAGAGCTTTTTCGTGCCGCCCCGGAGGTAGGGTAGGCCCGGCTGACCCGCAGGGCCGCCGGCTCGTGAAGCTAGCCCAATGTCGCCAACAGGCGCTCGGCGGCCTTGAGATCTGCCGTGTCCAAACCCTCCGCGAACTGCTCGAACACCGGCCGCAGAAGCGTCCGGGATCGCTCGCGTCGTCCCTGATCCGCCAATAGACCCGCCAGATCGATCGCCGTGCGCAACTCCCACGAACGCGCGCCCTGGCGCCGGCTCAGCTCAATCGATCGCACAAAGGTCCGCTCCGCCTCATCGGCACTGGCGCTCGACGTCGAGAGGAGCAGGCGGCCCTTCACCCGCAGCAGTTCGGGCAAGTATAAGTCGTCTCCGTTCGCCTCAACCCGCCGTATCGTCTCCTCGATGAGCGCGACGCCTTCGGCGATTTGCCCGATCGCTGCAAGCCCCTGGGCGAGCGAGATATTGAATGGGGTGGTGAGCAACTCGTAACTTGCGGCTTGGAGCTTCTCCAGACATTTCCGCACGATTTCGATCCCTCCCTTGGCGTCGCCAAGACGGATGGCCAGCTCCCCTTTGAAGCCATGTCCGATCGCAAGGGAGGGCCCGAGAGAGTTGGTTTCGGCGCGAGAGATAAACCAATCGATGTGCTGTTCGGCGCTCGCGAGATCGCCGGTCCAAAGGAATACCGAAGCGGCCCAGTGCAAAACAATGGTAAGCGATACCGGATGGTCCATGCGTTCGGCGCCTATTATGGCCTGACGCGCGCGATCCACGGCCTGGGCCGGATGGCCCTGCAACCATAAGGTCCTCGCCAAAACGATCGCGGCCCGATTGTGGTGATCAAAGCCGAGGTAGATCGTGTTGGCCCGCTGGGAGCCGAGCGAGTGCTGAAGCCCAGCCTCAAGCTCCTGACGGGCGCCGCTCAGGTCGCCGGCAAGGTGGAGCGAGATCCCCAAGATGGAATGGGCTAGCGCGTTGGCGGCCGAATCAGCCACGGTCCTGGCGATGGCGGAGCAACGCCTTGCATAGTGCAGCGTCGTTTTGAAATCTCCGGCGCGCAGGTGGAACATATGCAGCCGGCCCAGCAGCCGGACCTGCTCGAGGACATCACCCCGCTCTTCGGCAATCGCGAGGCTTCTGTTGAGGCTCAGACGCGCGGCGTCGATTTCTCCGTGGATGTGCATCAACGACGTTCCCAAGGCCGCCTGAAGATGCATTTCCTCGGCCCCGCCTTGGGTGGTCCGGTCGAGAGCGAGAATCGCCCTCTCCGACCAGCGCTGACATTCAGGCAGCAACGACATCGCCAAGAAGACCGGCGTGGCGGCGGCGGCTAGTCCGATCCCGATTTCTGCATTGCCGTCGACGCCAAAGCACCATTCCAGGGCGGCGCGAACATTGTTGATGCCGGCAAAGTAGGGCGATCGATCCGCCCCGCTCGGCAAGGTCGACCACTCGGTCCCGGTCTGCTCGAGCCATCGCCGGTGGTAAGCGGCATGCCGCACAGCCAAGTCGGCCAGCTCGGCGGCGTCAACGCTGGTTTCAAGCGCATAAGCGCGCGTGGTGTCCAGGAGCCGGTAGCGCATCATGGCCCCGATGGGACGCGCGGCGACCATCGACTTGGCGATCAGGCTGTCGATGGCGCCAAACACGCGCGCCTGATCGACGGTCGCGCTTGTCACCACGGCCAGCGCCGCGTCGAGCGTAAAGTGTCCAACGAAGACAGCGAGCCGACGAAGCACGATGCGCTCGACCTCGGAGAGGAGCCCATAACTCCAGTCCAGCGTGGCCTGCATGGTCTTTTGGCGCGTGGGCGCGGTGCGCGGCCCCAGCCACAGCAGGGTGAGACGTTGGTCGAGAAGCGCGGCGGTTTGCTGCAGGCCGTACGCCTCGACTCGTCTGGCCGCCAACTCGATCGCGAGCGCCACGCCATCGAGCTTTCGACAGATGCCCCCGACGATTGCGGCGTCGCCATCGCCGAGCTCCAGCCGCAGTCCGCTTGCCGCCGCGCGCTCGAGAAATAACTGGGTGGCCGGGAACGTCTGAACAACGGCCGCGGTGAGCCCCGGATCGTCGGGCGGACAGGCGAGCGGATCCAATCTGTAGACATGCTCGCCCTCGACCCGAAGAGCCTCGCGACTTGTCGCCAGAATGTGGACTTCCGGCGCCGCGATGAAGATTTGGGACGCGAGCGCTGCAACCGCCTCGATGAGATGCTCGCAAGTATCGAGGATCAAAAGCATTCGCCTGTCCCGCAGATAGGCGATCAGGCTCGGCGTCGCATCGTCTGACTGGACCGATAGCCCCAGCATGGAGGCTACGGTCGTGGCGACCAGATTCGGATCGCTCAGCATTCCAAGATCGACGAACAGCGCGGCGCCGCTAAAGGCGGCAACCAGATGATGTCCAACCGCGACCGCAACCGTGGTTTTGCCGACGCCGCCAACGCCAACGAGGGTGACAAAGCGCGCAGCGTTCAGTTCAGCCGAGACCCTGAGAACGTCGTCGGCGCGCCCGACCATTCGGACCAAGCGGGCAGGCAGGTTGGCTTGCGGAAAACTGGCGACATCCGCCGCGCGCAAATTCTCCTGACCGCTCGAGCGCGAGACCGTGGCCACGAAGCAGTAGCCCCGCCCGGCCGCGGTGGCTATGTAGCGGGCGCCGTCCTGGCCATCGGCGAGCGCCTTGCGCAGTGCGGCGATGTGGAATCGCAAACTGCCTTCTTCCACGGTGACGTCGGGCCAGGTCCGAGCCAACAGGTCCTTTTTGCTAACGATCTCGTTGGGGTTTGACGCCAAGGCGATCAAAAGATCGAGCGTTCGCGCGCCCAACTCCACCGGCACGCCGTCTTTTGTCAGAAGCCTTTCGCTGACGACCAAGCGGAAGGGACCAAACGAAAGAACGTCCGTAACCTGCTCCGCCGGCCCCGCCATGGCGCTACTTCCAGCCGTACAGCCAGAATTGCATCCTAGTTCAGGGCTCAGCGCCGCGCCATTGAAATTACGGTGATTTGCGCCCCGCGAGCGACCGCCGTGAAAAGGCCTTCGAGGTCGCCGACAGGGGGCGCCCGGCGGCGGAGCGTCGCCGAGAGTCCGCGCTGACCCTCTCGTCGTAACTGACAAAAGCTGACAACCGCTAACAACCGCTAACAGGCGTTTTCTCTCGGCCTCTGCTTAGGTTTTCATCTGATCGCGCCGCCAAGCCGGTATGGGCGCGTTTATCGCAACCTCGACTGCTCCTCGAACGGGCATCTTCGCGCGAAACCCGCCAACGCCAATCTCGAAAAGAACGACCCCCGACTGAGAAGGAAGCATGACCAAGGTCGCAACGACACCCGGCGAAAAGCTACTTTACACGGCAAAAACTCACACCACCGGCGGCCGGGAAAACGGCGCGTCCCGCAGCTCCGACGGTCACCTCGACGTCAAGCTCTCGATTCCCGGTTCGGCGCGCATCGGCGCCAACCCGGAGCAGCTTCTCGCTGCCGGTTGGTCGGCCTGTTTTGAAAGCGCGATGGGGATCGCGGCCCGCAAAAGGAGGATCACTCTGCCGCCCGACCTGACGATCGACGCTGAGGTGGACCTGAACCTTTCGGAAGTCGGCTATTTCCTCCGAGCCCGCCTCAACATTAGCGTTCCGGGCGTCGAGCGAGAAGTCGCGCAGGCCCTGGCGGACGAGGCGCACCAGACGTGCCCGTATTCCAAAGCCACGCGAGGCAACATCGACGTTGCGATCAACGTGATCTGAGGCGAATCCGACCGCTCGAGCTTCATGGCGGTTTCTCCGATCCACTATCGCAAACTTTGCAAGCTCAAGCTGAGCTCGATGACCCGGCGGCGAACAAAGGCGCGGAGTTCGCGATCGACGGGCGCCGCCGATCGCAATCGCAAACAACCGCTGACAAGTCCTATCGACATCTAACGTGCGAAGTCGTTGGCGCCCGGTCAATGTGGTTCTCTGACTAGGGATCGCCATCGCATCGGGAACCGAGCCATGTTGAATCAATCGGTGATTTTCCGCGCGTTGAGCGCTCTGCCGTTCTTCCTGCTGGGGTCGTTTGTCCTGGCCCATGCCGCCAACGGGGTGAAGATCGACGAACTCGTCGTCGCCGCGTCGGTTCCCGGCGCACAACGCGACGCGACAGTGAAAGCGGCGCGCGACTTCTACGACTTCTGGAACACCGGCGACGAAACGCTGCTGAAGCAGGCGATCGCTGAGAACTTCACCGACGACAGCCTGCCTTCAGGGCGGCTGCAGGGGCCTGAGGGACCTGCGCTCGCATCGCGCCAGTTCCGCGCCGCCATTCCCGACCTGAGGGTCGAGGTGAAGAAAATGATCGTCGCCAGCGACTACGTGACCGTGCACATGGTGTTCACAGGGCACTTCACTGGCAGGCTCGGCGAGACACTGGGTAAGGGCCAAGCGGTGACGTTCGTCGCTACTGACCTGCTGAAGGTCGAGAACGGGCGGATCACCGACAACTTGCACATCGAAGACAATCAGACGTTGCTTCAGAAGATCGACGTCGCGAGGGTCTCCTCCTGAGTCATCTAAGCTTTCGGCGCGACGTCACACGCGACGGTGAGATTGGAACGCGAGCGAGATCGCCCCGAGGATCGAACTCGGATCTACTTCGATTGTTAGGGTTCGCGCGAGCCGATTGCGTTCAGCCATCGTGAGCGCTGATGGTTCAGGTCGGCCATTCGAACGGTTGCGTCTCGGGTCGCGCGAGCGGTGAGGCGCACCCATGTAGGCGGCCGGTCGGGCATCAGCGGCCACTGCTCGAACTTGTTTTTTTGTCGCAGCGCGCGAGCGATTAGGGCGGCCTCGTTCGTTAGGCGGCCTTCATTCTTCCGGCTCTCCCACCTTCCAGGTCGAGTGCGTCACCGATACGGTCGTGCCGTCTGGTCCCGTCGAAACATTCACTCGAGCGTCCAATTGCTGCGCAATCGCATTGACTATGCTGGTCCCGAGACCGGACTTTGACCGACCCATGCGAACATTCTCATCGGGCGCGCCGACCCCGTTGTCAGAGACAGTCAGCTTCCAACTCGTTCCAGCAAGTTCGTAGATAATGCGCACCTGACTGTCCGACGCGTTGTGCGGGAAGGCGTGTTTGAGCGCATTGATGACCAGTTCGGTGACGAGCAGTCCAAGGCTCACCGCTACGGCGGAGCTGACAGCGCCCTCTGCCGCATTGACGCTCAGTTCGATTGGACGTGCGTCGGCAATCATCGATCGCGCAAGCGATTCGGTCAGCGTCGTGAAATAGGGAACGGTGTCGACTGACCCAGCGCCGGCCGCTGCATGAAGGTGATCTTGTACAGCAGCAACCGCGATAACGCGTTTGTGGGCGTCCTCCAAGTGGGTGCGTGTCTCTTGCGACCGTACCGTCCTCGCCTTCAATTGAAGAATGCTTGCGATGATGCTGAGGCTGTTCGCCACGCGGTGCTGCATTTCCTGTAGCAGCACTTCCTTTTGCCTCAACAATTCCTGCACTTCGCGATTAGCCAAGCGCACCATCGTGACATCGTTCATGGCAAGCAGGATGTGGGTGCTGTTATTTCCCTCGTAAAATACTTTGCGAGCGGTCAAGCTAAACGCCCGCCCTCCGATACCGAGGAAGTCGCGTTCAACCTCGTACCCGTCCGATTCGCCATGCTCCGGTGCGATCTTTTCCAGCATCGTCCGAAGTTCTGGAATGTCCCACCGACGGTCGTCGACCTCGTAGATCAGTCGGCCTTCGGTGTCTTGCCGGTTGATTTGGAACGCCTGATAGAACGACCGGCTCGCAATGACGACGCGAAGGTCGGCGTCCAGCATGACAAGCGGCTCGATCACCGTGTCGAACACGGCTTGCGCCAGTTGCCGAGCTTTATCGGGTTCTATCTCGGGCAACACGATTGCGCCCCTCCAACGGGGACGCCGATTGTCCACTAACGCAGAATTGCTGTCGGTAATGTAGATTACCGAGCGAATGGAATGTTAGTTCTCGTACGTTTTGGGAAGGTGAAAGGCGATTCGTTCTCGAACCAACTCGTAACATTCACACGACGCTTTCATGAGGCCCTGCCGATCCAGTAGGGTGACTTGTTGTCGGCCGCGCTCGATCAAACCCGCACGTTCCAGCTCTTCGGCGGCATTCGTGATCGATGGCCTCTGGACGCCGAGCATTTCCGCCAGAAGGTTTTGACTGATCGGCAGCGTGTCATCGTCACTGCGGTCACGCATCATAAGCAGCCAACGCGCCAGCCGCTCTTTGAGGCTGTGCGCACCGTTGCACGCTACCGAAACCATGACCTGCTCAAGAAAGGCTTGGACGTAAGCAAACATAAGAGCACGGAACGACGGCATCGTCTTTATCGCTCTCGCGAAGGCTGGGCGGGACATTTTCGCCGCGCTCCCCGGAATTTGGACGAAAAGCCTGACGGAAGACTTCTTCGCGCCGAAGACAGCTTGGAACCCCGTGCAACCCTCCCTTCCGATAGTCGCCATTTCGATGATACTGCCGTCCGCATAGACCGCCACTATCGAAACAACACCGCTGTCAGGGAAGTAGATATGGTCGAGCGAACTATCGGCGTCGATCAGAACCTGTTCGCGTTGGCAGCGGATTTGTTCAAGCTCCGGGGCAATCCGCTTGAGATTGCCGGAAGGCAGGGCGAGTAAAAGCCGATTGCGGGGCCAATTTGATGATTCGTTCATCTCGTTACAACCGCTCCCGGTTGACGCTGGTTCCACGCGCCCCCGTTTCCTGCGCGGCTTGACCTGAGCGCTAGCGTGTCGCCTGGCGCTTATTCAATTGGACGGGCCGGCTCCGCGTCGTCGCCGGATGAGCGGCTCTTGGCGAGTGTGTTAGTTAGGCTATTTGCGCAGAATCCGCTCGATCTGACGTCGATCGAAGGGCTTAGGGATGAACGGCGCGCTACGAAGGTCGGGTGGAAGCGCTTCCGACCGAGAGCCCGAGACGAAAACGAATGGCACTTCGTTACGCTGAAGCTCCAGCGCGATCTCAAATGTTTTTCCGTCGGTGACCTCGATATTCAGGAAGGCAAAGTCGAGCGGAGCGGCCATTGCCCGACGCGCGCCCGACACCGACGCAACGACGACGACTTCCGCAGAGATGATTTCCCTCACGGTCGCTTCCAAATCCATTGCGACCATAGGTTCGTCTTCGACAATAAGGACGCGCGGCCTCGGCATTGAACGCAGCCTTACCTCGGGACTTCAGCTTCGGGTTAGTTACAATGCTTTTTGAAACAGAAAGTTCCAAGAAAGCGGGTGAATCGGCGCAAACTCATGCCCCGAACCGGGCGTCCTCGTCGCCGAACAGCGACCCGAGAAATATCGTCGAGAGGCGTTCAATTTCCGGCTGACTTACAGGCGGGTCCAACCCATGCTCCTGCACATGAGGCCGCCCATTGTGCATCCATCGGTGGTCATGCGGTTATTGGCGACATGGACCTTCATTGCGTAGG
>JBAUXQ010000085.1:0-3463 GCA_049584355.1 Roseiarcus sp.
GCGCCAACCGGCCCGGAATAGTCGCCAAAGTCTCGACCGCGCTGTTCGACGGCGGCTTCAACATTCTCGACGCTCAGCAGTTCGACGACACGGAGACCGGCAACTTCTTCATGCGGGTGGTGTTCAATCCCGCCGGGCCGCACGCGGACATCGAGCGGTTGCGCGAAAGGTTCAAGGCGATCGCCGCCGGGTTTGCGATGACCTGGTCGATGCGCCCGGCCGCGCAGCGCAAGCGGGTCGCGCTCATGGTCTCCCGTTTCGACCATTGCCTCGTCGATCTCCTTTACCGCTGGCGCAGCGGCGAGCTGGCGATGGACCCGGTGGCGATCATCGCCAATTATCCGCGCGAGACCTACGCCCACATCGAATTCGGCGACGTCCCCTTTCACTACCTGCCGATCAGCAAGCAAACCAAGATGGAGCAAGAAGCGCAGGCGTGGGAGCTCATTAGATCCGCCAAGGCCGATCTCGTCATTCTCGCGCGCTATATGCAGATTCTGTCGGATGGCTTCGCGGCCAAGCTGCAGGGGCGCTGCGTCAATATTCATCATTCGTTCTTGCCCGGATTCAAGGGGGCGAAGCCCTATCATCAGGCGCACCAACGCGGCGTGAAGCTGATTGGGGCGACGGCTCACTTCGTCACTTCCGATCTCGACGAAGGCCCGATCATCGAGCAGGATGTCGAGCGCATCAGCCACCGCGACACGCCCGACGACCTGGTGCGCAAAGGGCGCGACATCGAGCGCCGCGTGCTCGCCCGGGCGGTCGCCAACGTGCTCGAAGACCGGGTGCTCCTGAATCAGGGCAAGACGGTCGTGTTCGCGGAGTAGAAGCGTTCACGGCAACGCTCGCCACATCGACCTTAGCCAGGAGAAGAAGGCGTTCTTCGCCGCAATCTTGGGCGGCGCGGGCAGCGCCTGCGGCGCGCCGCCTTCAGCGCCGCAGCCGGAGACGAGCCTCGAGACCTCGATGTCGCCATCGGTGAAATAGGGATCGCCGCCGCCATTGCGGGCAAAGAACGTCGGTCCGACGCCGCTCACCGAATAGGTGGTCACGACCTTGTCCGCTCGTGCGAGGTCGGACATTAGCAGGTCGCGCTCGGCGTCGATGTCGGGCGCGGTATGATGGGTTATCTGGCCTGTGTAGTGGCTGACGCCGAGGCCATCGTCGAAAACCGCCGCGCCGAGCCAGACCGGGAGGCCGTCGTCGCCGGAGTCGAGCGCCTTCCAGAAGCGCACGTGGTGGCGCGTCCGCGCGCTTTTGCCGGAGGGCTTCTCGAAGGCGAGATCCTGCTTCCGGTTCTCGTAGAAGAGGGGGCTCACCGGCGCATCCAGGTAGGGCCGGTCGAGCACGACGCTGTCGATGATCCGCACGCTCGAACTCAGCGTGACCGGGTCGGCGGGCCGCCACCCCGCGGCATGCATGCCGCAGAGCACATCATCCTCGGAGCCTTCAAGCCCGACATTGATCGCGTCGCCCGGGAGCCCGAGCGCGGTTCGCGTCGTCGCCTCGAACCCGGCAAGCTTGGGTTGGTGTTCGAAATGGCGCCAGAAGAACGGAGCCAGGAGATAGGCCAGAGCGAGGTAGAGGGCCGCGGCGGCGATCGCAGCGGCCGCCAGGCGCCGGTCAATCTTTTTCGTCGCCATTTTGGCGATTCTGGCGCTCGCCTCGCCGAAAGGCAATGTGGCCGACGGTTCGAGGTCCATCCGTAACGCCGGATCGCTGGGCAACGTAAACAGGAGTGCGGCCGGCGGCGATCGCGCCTATATAATGGCGCAAAGGAGGATCTCATGAAACAGGACCACTTCCCCGTAACCCACACCGACGCCGAATGGCGGGCCATCCTGACCCCCGAGCAATATGAAATCATGCGCGGGCACGGCACTGAGCGGCCGGGCAGCTGCGCGCTGCTTTACGAGAAGCGGCCGGGCGCTTTCAGTTGCGCCGCCTGCGGGCAGCCGCTGTTCGAGAGCAAGACCAAGTTCGAGAGCGGCACAGGCTGGCCGAGCTTCAATACGCCGGTCGAAGGCGCGGTCGAAACCACGGTCGACCGCAGCTTCGGCATGGCGCGCACCGAAGTGCACTGCTCGCGCTGCGGGTCGCATCTCGGTCACGTATTTCCGGACGGGCCGCCGCCGACCGGTCTGCGCTATTGCATCAATGGAGTGGCGACCAATTTCACGCCGGCCACAGGGCAATGACGAAGTCCCCGCTGTCGCGGGGCTGATCAAGGGGTCCCGGTGAACATTTCAAACCTCTCGCAAGAGGCCCGAGCCTTTCGCCCGGCGGTCCATGCGCCGGCGCCGAACGGCCGGGTCGGGGTGCTGATCGTCAATCTCGGCACTCCGGAGGGGACCGACTATTGGTCGATTCGCCGCTACTTGAACGAGTTCCTCTCCGACCGTCGGGTCATCGAGACGCCGCGCCCGATCTGGCTGCCGATCCTGCAGTTCATTTTGCTGACGCGACCCCACGCCAAGGGGCGGGACTACGAGGCGATCTGGAACAAGGATAGGAACGAGGGGCCGCTGAAAACGATCACCCGTTCGCAGAGCGAGAAGCTTGGGCTTGCGCTGCGCAATCTCGAGCGGGAGATCGTGGTCGACTGGGCGATGCGTTACGGCGCGCCGTCGATCGGCGACCGTCTCAAGGCGCTCCAGGCCGAGGGCTGCGACCGCATTCTCGTCATCCCGCTCTATCCGCAATATTGCGCCGCTTCGACCGCGACGGTCGGCGACAAGGTCTTTGAGGCGCTGGCGTCGATGCGCTGGCAGCCGGCGCTTCGGATGGCCGCGCCCTACTACGACGATCCTGTTTATATCGATGCGCTCGCCAGCTCCATCCGCGCCGGCCTCGCCAATCTCGACTTCGAACCCGAGATCGTGCTCGCCTCCTATCACGGAATTCCGCAAGCCTATTTCGATCAGGGCGACCCGTATTATTGTCATTGCGCCAAGACGACGCGACTTCTCGGCGAGGCTCTCAAGCTCGACGGGGAGCGCCTCAAGATGACCTTTCAGTCGCGCTTCGGCCGCGGCGAGTGGCTGAAGCCCTATACCGCCGACACCGTGCGCGAACTCGCTTCCCGCGGCGTCAAGCGCGTGGTCGTCGTCACACCGGGATTTGCCGCCGACTGCCTCGAGACGCTGGAGGAAATCGGCGTCGAGAACGCCGGCTACTTTCGCAAGGCGGGCGGCGAGCGCTTCGCCGCGATACCGTGTCTTAACGACAGTGTCGAAGGCGTCGCGGTCATCGAAGCGGTCGCGCGGCGGGAATTGAAGGGGTGGGCGGGGTAACCCAACCGAGCGTCAGGAGGAGCCTTTCATCGGGTCCACGGTCGAAACGCGGAGCCACGGCCGGGTTCCCTCGTGCACCTCGTCCCCGGCGCTGCTCGGCTGATAATGGAGCGGCGAGCCCGGCAAATGGCCGCTTTTGAGCGCGTGCAAAGTCGGCGCGTTGGTAA
>JBAUXQ010000086.1:0-12212 GCA_049584355.1 Roseiarcus sp.
GGACAGAATCCGCTTCTCTCGACCGCATGACAGGCAGTCGAGACGGCGCATGTGGAGTTGCGTATCGCTGCCGCCGCCGGGAAGCTGGCGGGGGTCAAGCTGGAGCAGGTTGCATGAAGCCCGACCCCGAGGTTTCGGCCAACTCTCCGTTCGGTTCGGGTCCGCGTATGTGCCCGGGGCGTTCGCTCGCTCTTCTCGAGATGAAGACATTTCTGTCCATGTTGTACAAAAGTTTCGACGTGGACCGGGTGGGCCGCGCAGAAGAGGTCACGGAGCTGTTCGGCTTCACCATGTCGCCGGTGGGGCTGAAAGTTCGATTGCGTCCGCGACCGGCGCGTTAGTCGCGCCGCATTTCTGTTTGCGCTCGCCTCCAGCGGCTTCGGCATGGACGAGTGCGTCCGGCGCCGCTATTTCAAGGCCAAATCGAGGGGCGACCGCATGCGCATCCACGTCGTCAATCCCAACACCACCCGCTCGATGACCCTTAAGATCGGCGCCGCGGCCAAGGCCGCCGCTTCGCCCGGGGTCGAGGTCACCGCCGTCAACCCCGATTTCGGCCCGCCCAGCATCGAAGGCTATTTCGACGAGGCGTTCTCGGTTCCAGGGTTGATCGAGGAGATCGGCAAGGCGGGCGAGGCCGACGCCTTCGTCGTCGCCTGTTTCGACGACACCGGCCTCGACGCGGCGCGATGCGCGACGGAAGCTCCGGTCATCGGGATCGGCGAGGCCGCGTTTCATCTGGCGAGCCTCATCGCAGCGAAATTCAGCGTCGTCACCACGCTGTCGCGCTCAATCGCGCCGATCGAGCATAACCTCGCGAAATACGGGCTAAGCGTCCGCTGCGCGCGGGTGCGCGCGGCCGAGGTTCCGGTGCTGGCGCTCGAGGAGCCGGGCTCTGGGGCGCGGAGCATCATCGAACAGGAAATCGAGCGGGCGCTCGCCGAGGACGGCGCCGAGGCGATCGTGCTTGGCTGCGCCGGCATGACCGATCTCGCCCGCGACCTCGAGCGCAAGGCCGGCGTTCCGGTGCTCGACGGAGTCGCCTGCGCGGTTAGTCTGGCCGAAAGCCTGGTCCGGCTGGGCTTGAGGACATCGAAGCGCCGCACCTATGCGCCGCCGCTCGCCAAGCCCTACGCCGGAGACTTCAAGCGCTTCTCGCCGAAATGACAGCGCCGAGAAGCGGTTTGCAACCAGCGGCGCGCTGTCTTACTCTTGCTGGTAAGAGTAAGGAGGCGCGTCTTGCGCATCACATCCAAGGGTCAGGTCACCATTCCGATCGAAATCCGCGAGCGGGCTGGTTTGCTGCCGATGACCGAAGTGGAGTTCGAGTTCGACGGCAAGACCGTGCGCATCCGTCGCGCCAAAGCCCGCAGGAGCGACGGCCGCGGCGCCCGGCTGATCCGTCAATTGCGGGGAAGCGGCGACGTCGCGATGAGCACGGACGAAATCATGGCTCTGACCCGCCATGACTGAATGACCGCCGTCCTGATCGACGCCAACGTTCTTCTTGACGTCATCACGGAAGGCAAGCGCTGGCTCGCGTGGTCGACCGAGGCGCTCGAGCGCGCCTCCGAGCGCTATCGCCTGGTCATCAATCCGGTCATCTACGCTGAGGTCTCGATTCGCTATTCGCGCATCGAGGCGCTCGACGCCGCCCTGCCGAAAGCCTCGTTCGACCGTGAAGCGATCCCTTACGAAGCCGCCTTTCTCGCTGGCAAGGCGTTTCACGATTATCGCCGACGGGGTGGGACAAAGCGATCGCCGCTGCCCGATTTCTTCATCGGCGCGCACGCTGCCGTTGCGGGATATCAGCTGATGACGCGCCACGCGACGCGCTACCGAAGCTATTTCCCCAGATTGTCGCTGATCGCCCCGATTTGAGCCCCGTTTCCAAAACAACGCTTACGGCATCACGTAAGTCGCCCGCCCCTTGCCTAAAAGCGCCGAGGGAATGGCGCCCGGCTCGTCGACGGAGAAGACGACGATCGGGATCCCGTTGTCCCGCGCAAGGGCGAACGCGGCGGTGTCCATCACCTGCAATTTGCGGGCGATGGCCTCGTCGTGGGTGAGGCGCTCGTAGCGCTTGGCGTCCGGGTTCTTCTTCGGGTCTGAGGTATAGATGCCGTCGACCTGGGTCGCCTTCATCACCGCGTCGCACGACAGCTCCGCCGCGCGCAGCGCCGCGCCGGTATCGGTGGTGAAGAAGGGGTTGCCGGTGCCCCCCGCAAGGATGATGACCCGACGTTTGACGAGATGAGCGAGCGCCGCCTGGCGCGAATAGGGCTGGCATAGCGACGGCATGGCGACCGCGGAGAGCACCCGAGCGGCTTGGCCGATCTGCTCCAGAGCGCCCTCCATCGCCAGCGCATTCATCACCGTCGCCAGCATGCCGATTGAATCGGCGCGGGCGCGCTCGATGCCTTTGTCCGCGCCCTGAAGCCCGCGAAAGAAATTGCCGCCGCCGACCACGACCGCAACCTGCACCCCAAGATCCGCCGCCGCCTTGAGATCGGCCGCCATGCGCTCCATGGTCGGCGCGTGCAGGCCGTGCGTGTCAGGCCCCATCAACGCTTCACCCGAGAGCTTGACGACGACGCGGCTGAACAAGGGTTTCGGCGATTTCGTCGTCATGGCGCCCTCCTCGAACCGTCAATCGCGCCGCCCGCCGCTGCGCCATCGCCTGTCCGGCAATCCTTCGCGATAAAAAAAGCGGCCCCAGAGGGCCGCTTGTGAATTCGTCAGGCCTTCAGGCCTCTTCCGCCGGCTTCTCGACGCCTTCGCCCAACGCGTAGCGGACAAAGCCGGTGACGGCGATCGGCGCGCCGACCGTTTTCTCGGCCTCTTTGATCGCCTGAGCGACGGTCTTGGCGGGATCGTGAACATAAGCCTGATCAAGGAGGCAGACCTCCTTATAAAAGGTCTTCAGCCCCGATTCGACAATCTTCTCGAGCACGTTGGCCGGCTTGCCGGCGTTCTTCTCGGCGAGCACCGCGCGCTCGCGCGCGACCGTCGCCGGATCGAGCCCGGCGGCGTCGAGCGCGACCGGGCTGGCGGCGGCGATATGCATCGCGAGCTGGCGGCCGAGCGCAGCCAGCCGAGCCTTATCTCCGGCGGATTTGAGCCCGACGATGACCCCGATTCTGCCGAGGCCATCGGCGATCGACCCATGCACATAATGGCCGATTGCGCCCTCGGCGACGCTGAGGCCCTGCGTTCGCCGCAGCGTCATGTTCTCGCCGATGGTCGCGATGGCGTTGGCGATCGCTTCGCTCACCGTGCCGCCGTCCGGATAATGCGCGCCGAGCACCGTCTCGGCGTCGACCTGCGGCGCGTGGTCGAGCGCGACCGCGAGCACGCCCCGAACCAGCGCCTGGAAGTCATCGTTTCGGGCGACGAAGTCGGTTTCGGAATTGACCTCGACGACGACGCCGAGGTTCTTATCGACGGCCAAACCGACAAGACCCTCCGCCGCCACGCGCCCGCTCTTTTTGGCCGCCTTGGCGAGGCCTTTCTTGCGTAGCCAGTCGACCGCCTGCTCGATGTCGCCGTTGGTCTCGCTCAGCGCATTCTTGCAATCCATCATGCCCGCGCCGGTCTTCTCGCGCAGATCCTTGACCAGCCCCGCGGAAATGGTCGCCATCGCGTCCCTCTTCATTCTCGAGCGCCACGTTAGCGCAACTCGGCGCGGCGACTCGATTTCAGGTCCTCTTCGAGGCCGAGCCGGCCGCGGCCCATGCCCAGGATAAAAAAGCCTTACTCGGCGGCCATCAACGCGCGCGCCTGCTCGCTCCACTTGTCGCGGGCGACGCGGCCGTTGAACCTGAGATCGGCGTCGAGCTTGGCGGTCTCGTCCGGCGTCATCGCGGCGAGCTGCCAGTAATGGAACACGCCATGCTCATTGAGCTTCTTGACGATCTGCGGCCCGACGCCGGTAAGCTTCGCCAGATCGTCCGGCGCGCCGCGCGGCGCCGACAGGAGCTCGAACTGCTCGGTCGTCGACGCTTCGGGCTCGGGAGTTTCCGGTAGCGGTTCGGCGACCGGCGTCTCCGCTTCGCCAATATCGACCCCCTGCGCGCCCTGCCCGCGCGAAATGCCGTCGATCGCCGCGCGGGCGACAAGATCGCAATAAAGCTGAATGGCGCGGCCGGCGTCGTCGTTCGCCGGCACCGGATAGGCGATGCCGTCCGGATCGCTGTTGGTGTCGAGGATCGCGATCACTGGAATCTTGAGCCGGTTGGCTTCCTTGATCGCCAGCGCTTCCTTGTTGGTGTCGATGACGAAGACCAGATCGGGGACGCCGCCCATGTCCTTGATCCCGCCGAGGGCGGTCTCGAGCTTGTCGCGCTCGCGCGACAACATCAGGCGTTCCTTCTTGGTCAAGCCCTTCGCGCCTTCGCCCAGGAGCTCGTCGACCTTGCGCAGGCGCGAGATCGAAGCCGATATCGTCTTCCAGTTGGTCAACATGCCGCCGAGCCAGCGCGCGTTGACGAAATACTGCGCCGAACGTTTGGCCGCGGCGGCGATCTCGTCCGACGCCTGGCGCTTGGTGCCCACGAACAGCACCCGCCCGCCCTTGGCGACCGTGTCGGAGACCGTCTTCAGCGCTTGATGCAGCAACGGGACGGTCTGGGCGAGGTCGATGATGTGGATCGAGTTGCGCGAGCCGTAGATATAAGGCTCCATTTTCGGGTTCCAGCGGTGCGACTGGTGGCCGAAATGCGCGCCAGCCTCGAGCAATTGGCGCATGGTGAAATCTGGCAAAGCCATGGGGTCGTCCTTGTCCGGTTGAGCCTCGGCGGATCATTTGAAGGCGAAGCGAGCCTCGCCACCGGAGCGGGACCTTGAGCAGGAGCCGCGAAAAATCCGCCTGTGGAATGGCGAGCCATATAGGGGGCTCGAAGCGGAAACGCAAGCCGAGCGCCGCTACGGCTGCGCTGGAAGCGCCCTTCCGGCGGGGGATCCGAGAGCCCATTCGGCTACCCGCGATAAAGTCATCGGCCCCCGCCGCCCCTGTTGTCATACTGTCATATGCGCTCATCATGGCTGGCCCTGGGATCGATCCGGGCGAGCGGGTCAAATTCCGATTGCTTCGGCCGCGGCAACCGTGTTTGAGGTTGTTTAGCGCCCGTTTGGCCGCCCCGGTTGCCCTCGCATCGTCTCGCCAAGCGGAAGTCGCCGATGCCTCAACTCACCACCTTTGTGTCCGCCGGGCGGCGCATCCTGCCGAACCAGTGGGATCTGGTTGCGTTCGCTGCGATTCTGGCCGTGCTGACGGCGGTCGCCCGCAGTTATCATGGCATTTTGGCCCCCTTGCCGGCGCCGAGCGAATCGCCGATCACGCTCGACTATTGGCAATTGCCCTACTACGCATTCCGAACCACGTTGCGCATGTTCGCAGCGCTCGCCGCCTCGCTCGTTTTCACCTTCACTTACGCGACACTCGCGGCCAAGAGCCGGCGGGCGGAGATGGTGCTGATCCCGGTGCTCGACGTCCTGCAGTCAGTGCCGATCCTGGGCTTTCTGTCTTTCACCGTGACCTTCTTCCTCGGCCTCTTCCCCGGCAACACTTTTGGCGCGGAACTGGCGGCGATCTTCGCCATCTTCACCAGCCAGGCCTGGAATATGGCCTTTTCCTTCTACCAGTCGCTGCGCACCGTACCGCGCGATCTAGACGAAGTCGCCCGCGGCTTCCGGCTCACCGGCTGGCAGAAATTCTGGCAGCTCGAAGCGCCGTTCGCGATGCCGGGGCTGATCTGGAACACCATGATGTCGATGTCGGGCGGCTGGTTCTTCGTCGTCGCCTCGGAAGCGATAACGGTCGGCGACACGACCATCGCGCTACCGGGAGTCGGCTCTTACATCGCCAAGGCGAACGACGAAGGCAACTGGTCGGCGATCGGCGCGGCGGTGCTGACGATGGGGATCGTCATCCTCCTGTACGACCAGTTGCTATTCCGCCCGATCGTCGCCTGGGCGGCGAAGTTCAGGGTCGAGCTCTCGGTCAGTCAGGACGTCGAGTCCTCCTGGGTGCTCAACTTGATCAAGCGCACCCACTGGCTGCGCCTCGGCATCACTCCGATCTTCGCCGCCCTGCGCGGGGTGAGCCTCCTGCCGGTACGCTTACCGACCATCGCCCCGCCGCGAAGCTCGAGCTCCGACGAGCCTTCGCGCTTCATCGACGCCATCTGGATCCTCATCGTCATCGCTGTGGCCGCCTGGGCGGCCTGGCTCACCGTCACCTATATCGCCACCGAGCTGAACTGGGACGAAGTGCTGCATGTCTTCGTCCTGACGTTCTACACCCTCATTCGCGTCATCGTGCTAATGGCGCTCGCGACCGTGGTCTGGGTGCCGATCAGCGTCTGGATCGGTTTGAGGCCGCGCTGGGCGGAAGCCGTACAGCCGATCGCCCAATTCCTGGCTGCCTTCCCGGTCAACCTCCTGTTCGGCGCCGCCGTCAGCCTGGTGCTCGCGTTCAATCTCAACCCGAATATCTGGCTGAGCCTGCTCATCGTTTTCGGCACCCAATGGTATATCGTCTTCAACACCATTGGCGGCGCGGCGGCCTTTCCCAACGACCTGCGCGAAGCGGTGGCGAATTTCCGCATCCGCGGCTGGCGCTGGTGGACGCAGGTCATCATTCCGGGCGTCGCGCCGTATTATCTGACCGGCGCGATCACGGCGTCGGGCGGATCGTGGAACGCCTCGATCGTCGCTGAATACGTCAAATGGAAGGACCACACGGTCGTCGCTCAGGGCGTTGGATCCTATATCGCCGAGGCGACGGACAAGGGCGACTTCCCACGTATCGTTCTCGGCGTCGCGATGATGTCGCTGTTCGTGACGCTGTTCAATCGGCTGTTCTGGCGCCGTCTCTATGCCATTGCGGAGCGGCGGCTGCGCCTGTGAAAGCGCCGGTTCATTGAGGAGTTTCACCCATGTTGGACCCAGCCGTAACGACGCTGTTGAACGTCGACAAGGTCAGCCAGGTGTTCTCGACCGGATCGGGCGAGACCCGCGCGCCGGTCTTGAGCGACGTCTCGATGAGTTTGAAAACCGGCGAGATCGTCGCCCTCCTCGGCCGTTCGGGGTCCGGCAAGTCGACGCTTCTGCGCCTGATTGCCGGGCTCACTCGTCCGACACAAGGGACGGTGACAATCTCTGGCGAACCGGTGAACGGGCCGGCGAAGGACGTGGCGATGGTGTTCCAAAGCTTCGCCCTCTTCCCGTGGCTCGACGTCCTCGACAACGTCGAGATCGGGCCGCGCGCCAACGGCGTTCCGCTCGATGAGACGCGCAAGCGCGCGCTGAAGGCGATCGACACCATCGGACTGGATGGCTTCGAATCGGCCTATCCGAAGGAATTGTCTGGCGGCATGCGCCAGCGCGTCGGCTTCGCGCGGGCGCTCGTGATGCAGCCGAAGATCCTCTTGATGGATGAGCCGTTCTCGGCGCTCGACGTGCTTACCGCCGAGACCCTGCGCACCGATCTGCTCGACCTG
This sequence comes from Roseiarcus sp., assembly GCA_049584355.1. GTDB lineage: Bacteria > Pseudomonadota > Alphaproteobacteria > Rhizobiales > Beijerinckiaceae > Roseiarcus. The sequence continues at coordinate 7,503 of JBAUXQ010000086.1, forward strand.
TGGCAAGAGGGGCGCATTCCGATCAAGGCCATCCTGATGGTCACCCACAACATCGAGGAGGCGGTGCTGATGGCCGACCGGATTCTCGTTCTGGCGTCAAATCCGGGCCGCATCGCATCCGAGATCGCGGTCACCCTCCCGCACCCGCGCGATCGGCTCGACCCGAGCTTCCGTGAACTGGTCGACAGGATCTATGCGTTGATGACCCAGCGGCCGGACACGACAAAGCCGGCGGTGCGCGAAGCCGCCGCGGCGGCGATGGGGCTCGGGCTTGCGCTCCCGCGCGTGTCGACCAACTCGCTCGCCGGCATGCTCGAGGAGATCGCCGCCCCGCCCTACAACGGCAAGGCGGACCTGCCGCATCTGGCCGACTCGCTCCAGCTCGAGATCGACGAATTGTTTCCGCTCGGCGAAACGTTGCAATTGTTGCGGCTGGCGGAGTTCGAGGATGCTGACATCAAGCTGACGCCGCTCGGCCAGCGTTTCGTCGACATGGATGTCGACCAGCGCAAGAAGGTGTTCGGCGACCAGCTGCTCGCGCATATCCCGCTCGCCTCGCACATCAAGCGGGTCCTCGACGAACGCCCGTCCCATCGCGCGCCCGCCACCCGCTTCCGCGAGGAACTCGAGGATTACATGAGCGAGGATTACGCCGAGCGGACGTTGAGGGCGATCATCAATCTCGGCCGCTACGGCGAGCTGTTCGCCTATGACGAAAACGGCCAGACGTTCAGCTACGAAAATCCGCAATAGCGGGCGGTCCTGGCTTTCCCTTGGTTTGACTTATTGTGGTTTGACTTATTGCGGATAATGCGCTGCAATATACATATTGCAGTGCAAGAGCGCTTTGAGCCAATGGGAGACGCTCGATGACACCAACTTCCGCCACCCTCACCGTCGAAGACAAACCGGTCGAGAAGCCCGCCCCGGCTGCCGCCGCCCTGACCGTCGGTCAGAAATCTGTCGAGCTGCCGATCAAGCACGGCACCATCGGCCCTTCGGTCATCGACATCGGCAAGCTCTACGCCCAAACCGGCATGTTCACCTACGATCCGGGTTTCACCTCGACCGCGAGCACGGAATCGAAGATCACCTACATCGACGGCGACGCGGGCGTTCTCTTGTACCGCGGCTATCCGATCGACGAACTCGCCGAGCACGGCGATTTTCTCGAGACCTGCTACCTGCTCTTCTACGGCGAGCTGCCCACCGCGGCGCAGAAAGCCGACTTCGACTACCGGGTCACGCGCCACACCATGGTGCACGAGCAGATGAACCGGTTCTTCAACGGCTTCCGGCGTGACGCGCATCCGATGTCGGTCATGGTGGCGAGCGTCGGCGCGCTCGCCGCCTTCTATCACGATTCGACCGACATCAACGATCCGTGGCAGCGCGAAGTCGCCTCGATCCGCATGATCGCCAAGGCGCCGACCCTCGCGGCGATGGCCTTTAAATATGCGATCGGCCAGCCGTTCGTCTATCCTAAGAACGATCTCGACTATGCGTCGAATTTTCTTCGCATGTGCTTCTCGGTCCCCTGCGAGGACTACAAGGCCAACGCCGTGCTGGCCCGGGCGCTCGACCGGATTTTCATTCTCCACGCCGATCACGAGCAGAACGCCTCAACCTCTACGGTGCGTCTCGCCGGATCGTCGGGCGCCAATCCGTTCGCCTGCATCGCCGCCGGCATCGCCTGCCTCTGGGGTCCGGCGCACGGCGGCGCCAACGAGGCGGCGCTGAAGATGCTGGGCGAGATCGGAAGGGTCGAGAACATCCCCAAATTCATCGCCAAGGCGAAGGACAAGAACGACCCGTTCCGCCTGATGGGCTTCGGCCATCGGGTGTACAAGAACTACGATCCGCGCGCCAAGATCATGCAGAAGACCGCGCACGAGGTGCTCAACGAGCTCGGGGTCAAGGACGATCCGCTGTTGGACGTCGCGATCGAGCTTGAGCGCATCGCGCTTCACGACGATTATTTCATCGAGAAGAAGCTCTATCCGAACATCGACTTCTATTCCGGCATCACCCTGAAGGCGATGGGTTTTCCGACTTCGATGTTTACCGTCCTGTTCGCGGTCGCGCGCACCGTCGGGTGGATCGCCCAGTGGAAGGAGATGATCCAGGATCCGGAGCAGAAGATCGGCCGTCCGCGCCAACTCTATACCGGTTCGCCGCCGCGCGAATATAAGCCGATGGGCAACCGATGAAGGGACTTTGCCGGGCTCGGCGTTGCAGGACAGGCAAGCCGGTCGAGGCGCGCCAATAGGCGTCTGGCTATCCGAGCCGTCGGCGAACTTGTCGAACGCCGGTTGCAGAAGAGTCCGGGCGCTATCCGATCGGCCCTCACCGTCACGCAGGATCGCGAGGTCGATCGCCGTCCGCGACTCCCCCGCCGGCGCGCCGTGGCGGCGGCTCAGCTCAAGCGACAAGGCTTGAGCAGCCGACCCGCATTGGCCTGGCGAGCCGACCGCCGCGCCCGCGTGACGGCGCCATGGTCATGACGCACGCGACAGCTTAAATGAAAACGCCGGGTAGACCCCGGGACAGGCGCCAGAGGGAGAGTTCACATGATTCGCAAGGCGAAAGCTGTTTGGCATGGGACGGGTCGGGACGGGAGCGGCAATCTCTCAACCGATTCCGGCGTGCTGGGGGGAACCCCCTATTCCTTCAAGACCCGATTCGAAAACGAAAAGGGGACAAATCCTGAAGAGCTCATCGCCGCGGCGCACGCCGGTTGCTTCACCATGGCGCTCGCGTTCGGGATGCAGCTCGCGGGTCTTAACCCGACCGAGCTTGAGACCGAGGCCGCGGTCACGCTCGAGCCCGAAGGCCAGGGTTTTCGGATCAGCAAGTCGGCCCTCACCCTGCGCGCCAAAGTGCCGAACCTGGACGAAGCGAAATTCGCCGAGTTGGCGAAAGGCGCCGAGAAGAACTGCCCGGTCTCCAAGGTTCTGAACGCCGAGATCACGCTGGACGCCAAGCTCGTCTGAGCCGTCATGTCCGGCTCATCGGCGGGGAAGTTGCTGCCCCGCGCAAGCATTGCGTTGGTCATTTGGCGGCGCCCGTGGTGGGCGTGGCTGCAGCGATCCGCATCGGCCAGCGCCGGCTGACGCTCGCGAAAGCGGCCGGCCTGGCGCTGGTGGTTTCTCTGATGCTGGTGCTGGCGCCGTTTCAATTCGTCGCCCATGCACAAGAGAATGAACGCCCCGTGGAACCCCGGACCTTCTATCGCGCGATTGAGATCGATGGGCTATCCGTCTTCTACCGGGAGGCCGGCGCCAAAGAAGCGCCGACGCTTCTCCTTCTGCACGGATTTCCCTCGTCGTCGCGCATGTTCGAGCCTCTCTTTAGCCGGCTCGCTGACCGCTATCATCTGATTGCGCCCGATTATCCGGGATTTGGCCACAGCGACTGGCCGGACCCGAAGACATTCGCCTACACGTTCGACCATCTCGCCGCGATCATGGATCGCTTCACCGAAGCGCTCGGGCTCTCGCGTTACACGCTCTACCTGCAGGATTACGGCGGTCCGGTCGGCTTTCGCATGGCGCTGGCCCATCCGGAGCGCGTCGAGGCGCTGATCGTTCAGAACGCCGTCGCCCACAACGAGGGCCTCGGGGCGCTGTGGGGGCCCCGTCGGGCGTTCTGGGCCGATCGCGCCGCCAATCAAAGCGCGTTGCGCGCCAATTTCCTGTCGCTGGCGACGACACGCGGCCGCCATGTCGGAAGCGATCCGGACGTTGATCGCTACGACCCCGATCTTTGGACCGACGAGTTCGCGTTCTTGAGCAGGCCAGGACAAGCCGACATCCAGACCGACCTCTTCTACGACTATCGCACCAACGTCGAGGCCTACCCCAAGTGGCAGGCGTGGCTGCGTGAGAGGCAGCCGCGGCTTCTTGTCCTATGGGGCAGATACGACCCGTCGTTCGACATCTCGGAACCGGACGCCTATCGCCGCGACGCGCCGAAAGCCGAAGTCCATGTCCTCGACGCCGGCCATTTCGCGCTCGACACGGCGCCGGATCAGATTGCCCGGCTCGTGCGTAGCTTCATGAACTAGCGACGGCCGCCTCCGACCCCGCCAGAAGGGAACGACAATGTCTGAAGCGAATAAGGCAAACACCGTCGCCTTCTACAAGAAAGCGCTCTTTGAAGGCGACGTTGAGAACGCGTTCCGGATCTACACAGGCGACCCCTATCGCCAGCACCGGCCTTCCCGCCCGCGGTCCGCCTCGCCGTCCTCATCGGCGATCCGACCCAGCCCGGCCCCTACGTAATCAGGGTCAAGGCGCCGATGGGCGCCAAGCTGATGCCGCACCGCCACCCGGAGGACCGCATCTATACGGTCATCTCCGGCGTTTTCTATATCGGCCTCGGCGAAAAGTTCGACGGCGACAAGGCCAAGGCCTATCCGCCCGGCAGCGTCATCGTGCTCCCCGGCAATACGTGGCATTTCCACTGGGCGAAGTCCGGCGAGTACGTCAGCCAGGTCAACGCCATCGGTCCGCTCGGCCTCGAATATCAGGATCCCGGCGACGATCCGCGCGGGCCAAATCGCCCACGCGGGTCGTAAACGAAGGTAAGTATCCCCCGGCAAAGCCGGGGGCTTTATGGTGTGAACCGCTCAAAGCGGTAGGAGGGGTCGCTGAGGCGCCCCCTTGAGGTTGGCGCCACCTGAAGGTGGCGTTTTTCAGCGCCAGAGAT
>JBAUXQ010000087.1:0-2688 GCA_049584355.1 Roseiarcus sp.
GGCTCACGCGGCGCGAGCGCGCGCGCCGCCGCGGGCGGCGGCTCGACCTCAGGGCGACGATCCGGCTCAGCGTCGCTCACGGCGGCGAGCCGCTTGATCTCAAGTTCCGCCGGCGCAAGATCAAGCCGCTGCGGCTCGTGGCGCTGCTCGACGCCTCCGGCTCGATGGAGGCTTATGTCGCTTTCTTCGCCCGCTTTCTGCACGCCGTGAGCCAGGCGTTCCGCGAGTCCGAGGCATTCCTGTTTCACACCCGGCTCGCGCATGTGTCGTCGGCGCTGAAGGAGCGCAATCCTGCGCGCGCGCTCGACCGGCTGGCGCTGATGGCGGCCGGGGTCGGCGGCGGCACTAAGATCGGCGAGTGCCTCGCCGCCTTCAACCGCAGGCACGCGCGCCACGTCATTCATTCGCGCACCTGCGTGATGATCCTCTCGGACGGCTACGACACTGGCCCGCCGGAGGTCTTGGGGTCGGCGATGCGCGAGTTGAGGCGTCGCTGCAAGCGCATCGTCTGGCTCAACCCCCTGACCGGCCGGCGCGGCTTCGAGCCCAGCGCGCGCGGGATGCAGGCGGCGCTGCCTTACCTTGATTTGCTGGCGCCGGCGCACAATCTCGAGAGCCTTGCGGCGCTCGAGCCTTATCTGGCGAGGATTTGACTTAATGGGCGTGCTCGAGCAGGCGGCTCAGCGTCAGGCCAGAGGCCTCCCGTTCGCGCTCGCTACGGTCGTGCGCACCGTCTCCGTCACCGCCGCCAAGGCAGGCGCAAAGGCCCTGATCGGGGCCGACGGCTCCATCGTGGAGGGCTGGATCGGCGGCGGCTGCGCCCGCGCGGCCGTGGTCAAGGCGGCGCGCCAGTGCATGGCCGACGGACGGTCGCGGCTGGTCTCGATCGCGCCGAAAGACGCGCTCGCCGACCTCGGCGCGGCGGCGGGCGAAGAGCGCGGCGGCGTCTTCTACGCCAAGAATTCATGCCCGAGCCAGGGCACGATGGACGTCTTCGTCGAGCCGGTGCTGCCGAGCCCGCGTCTTCTGATTCTTGGCGCTTCTCCGGTCGCGGTCGCGCTCGCGCGGCTCGCGCCGTCGATGGGCTTCGCGGTGACCGTGGCCACGGCGTCGGAGGAGTACGAGCGATTTGATCCGGGCGTTCAGCGCCTCGTCGGCGTGGCGGTGCCGCCTGAAGCCGGCGAGAGCGCCTTCGTCGTCATCTCGACCCAAGGGTCGGGTGACCGCGCCGCGCTGAAAAGCGCAGCCGCGATGCATGCGCGCTATCGCGCCTTCGTCGGCTCGCGCCGCAAGGCCGAGACGCTGAAGCGCGAGCTCGCCCTGGAAGGCGTGCCGGCTGAGGCCCTAGACGCGATCAAGGCGCCCGCCGGGCTCGACATCTCCGCCATCTCGTCGGAGGAGATCGCGCTTTCGATCCTCGCCGAAATGATCGCCGTGCGGCGCAAGCCCGAGCGGCCGCCGGCGGAAGATGTGGCAGGATAAACAACCGCAAAATCAGCTACAGCTCGGACTTGATTGCGCCCGGCGGCCGGTAGCGCATCTCGCTGTCGTCGCCCGCAAAGCGAAATCACGAGATGCACGCGCCCGTAGCGGGCTAGCGGGGAGTTGGGTGCGATTGGGGTAGACTCAACGGGTTGGCCAGGCCTGAGTTCTTTTCGGGCCGAGCGCTGGGATGGCGCGACGTTTGAGATGTGTGCCGCGGGCGGCGGCGGCCGCCCTGGTTCGGGGCGAAAAACCGGGCGCGATGAGGAAAGAGCCGAAAGGCCGTTCAGCCACGGTTCAAATAGTTCGACCTAGCATGCTGGCGGGCTGACAAAACGAGGTACAGAGTATGAAACAGGTGTTCATCGCTTCACTCGCGTTCCTGGGTCTTGCAGCAGTTCCGGCGGCCGCGATGCCCGTCGCTCCGCTCACCGACGTCCCATCCGTTATCACGCTCACAGCAGGCGGCTGCGGCATTGGCTTCCATCGCGGACCCTATGGCGGTTGCCGGCCGAACGGCGGATATTACGCCTACGGGTATCGCCCGTACGCCTATGGCTACCGCCCCTACCGCTACGGATTCTACGGCCGCCGTTGCTGGTGGCGCGGCGGGGTGCGCGTCTGCGCCTAGAGCCTGCTGCATTTCGGTAGAATCGATGGCGTTAGCGCACCCGCCCCCTCTTGTGGGGGCGGGCCGGGGCAGGGGGTCGCCCTGACCGGGGAGATTATCGAATGCGCCGCCGCTCGCTTGTCTCGTAGGACTGCGCGACCCCCCTTGTGTCCGGTGAATGTGGCAGGTTCGGCGAACGGGCGGCTGTTGAAGCAACCGCCCGTCGAAGGCGGAACCTGTTAAGGAGCGAGGGACAGGTCTGGCGTCTTCCTTAAACCCGAACAGTTGCATGGGCGCGAGAGCCCGCACGAGCAAGGAAGGGAGTGGAGGATGCCACAAAAGACGCGATTTGTCGGCCTGGATGTCGCAAAGAGCAAAGTCGACGCCTGCATTCGTTCGGAGGGACTGCGCCTTTCGGCGCCGAGCACGCCGGAAGGCCAGGCCGGACTGGTGGCGTGGGTGCGCGCGAACCGGGTCGGCCGGGCGGTGATGGAGGCGAGCGGCGGTTACGAGCGCGGCTGGGCGGAAGCGTTGCGCGCGGCCGGTGTCGAAGTCCGGATCGTGGACCCGAAACTGGTTCGCCACTTCGCCAAAGC
>JBAUXQ010000088.1:0-6122 GCA_049584355.1 Roseiarcus sp.
ATGCGCTCAATTTCGGCGAGTTCGGGCTCAAGGCGATGGAGCCCGAGCGCGTCACCGCGCGCCAGATCGAGGCCGCCCGCCGGGCGCTGACCCGGCACATGAAGCGCGCCGGCCGCGTCTGGATCCGGGTGTTCCCCGACGTGCCGGTGTCGAAGAAGCCGATCGAAGTGCGCATGGGCAAGGGCAAGGGCGCGCCGGAATGGTGGATCGCGCGCGTCGCTCCGGGCCGGATCATGTTCGAGATCGACGGCGTGCCGGAGAGCCTGGCGCGCGAGGCGTTCGGCCTCGCCGCGGCCAAGCTGCCGATCAAGACGCGCTTCGTCCAGCGCATCGCGGAATAAGGGGCGCGGAACCATGAAAACCAGCAGCCGTCTTTCCGACCTTCGGGTCATGACCGAGGATCAGCTCAGCGATGAGGCGCTCAAGCTCAAGAAGGAGCAGTTCAACCTGCGCTTCCAGAAGGCGAGCGGCCAATTGCAGGACACCGCGCGGGTGCGCGTCGTGCGGCGCGACATTGCCCGCGTCATGACCGTCGCCGCGCAGAAGCGCCCTCCCGCCAAGGCCAAGGACTAAGAAGACCATGCCGAAGAGAATCTTGCAGGGCGTCGTCGTCAGCGACAAGCAGGAGAAGACGCTTGTGGTGAAGGTCGAGCGCCGCTTCACCCACCCGCTGCTCAAGAAGACCGTGCGCCGGTCGAAGAACTACCACGCGCACGTCGAGAACAAGACCCAGAAGGTCGGCGACACCGTCTCGATCGAGGAGACGCGGCCGATCTCGAAGCTCAAGCGCTGGATCGTCGTCGGCGAGACGGCGCCGAAGGCTTGAGCCGCGAACAGGACTTAAGAGAGGCGATTAGGCCATGATACAGATGCAGACCAATCTCGACGTCGCCGACAATTCCGGCGCGCGGCGCGTGATGTGCATCAAGGTGCTGGGCGGCTCGAAGCGCCGTTACGCCTCGATCGGCGACGTCATCGTCGTCTCGATCAAGGAGGCGATCCCGCGTGGGCGGGTCAAGAAGGGCGACGTGATGAAGGCGGTGGTCGTGCGCACCGCCAAGGACATCCGCCGCGCCGACGGTTCGGTGATCCGGTTCGACTCCAACGCCGCGGTGCTGATCAACAACCAGTCCGAGCCGGTCGGCACCCGCATCTTCGGTCCGGTGCCGCGCGAACTCAGGGCCAAGAACCACGTGAAGATCATCTCGCTCGCGCCGGAGGTGCTGTGATGGCCGCCAAGATCAAGAAAGGCGACACGGTCATCGTCATGGCCGGGCGCGACAAGGGCAAGCGGGGCGAAGTTCGCGCGGTCATGCCGACCGAACGCCGGGCGATCGTCGCCGGCGTCAATCTCGTTCGCCGCCACACGCGCCAGACGGCGCAGACCGAGGGCGGGATCATCACCAAGGAAGCGACGATCCATCTGTCGAATCTGGCGATCGCCGATCCCAAGACCGGCAAGCCCACCCGCGTCGGCTTCAAGATTCTCGACGACGGCCGCAAGGTGCGCGTCGCCAGGCGTTCCGGAGACCTGATCGATGGCTGAGACCAAGAAGGAGAAAGGCGACAAGGCCGAGAAGGGCGCGAAGCCCGGCAAGACCGACAAGCCTGCCGCCAAGGGCGCGAAGCCCGATGCGGCGGCCGCCGACGCCAAGGGCGCCAAGGGCAAGGGTCGCAAGGAAGCCGGCGCGGAGATCGCCGCCGCCGGCGCGGTGAAGGCCGCGCCGAAGGACTATGTCGCGCGCCTGAAGAAACTCTACCGGGACGAGATCGTGCCCAAGCTCACCAAGGAGTTCGGATACAAGAATCCGCTCGAAGTGCCGAAGCTCGACAAGATCGTGCTCAACATGGGCGTCGGCGAAGCGGTCAACGACACCAAGAAGGTCACCTCCGCCGCCGCCGACCTCGCGCTGATCGCCGGCCAAAGGCCGGTCGTGACCCGCGCCCGCAAGGCGATCTCGACCTTCAAGGTGCGCGAGAACATGCCGATCGGCGCCAAGGTCACCCTGCGCCGGACCCGCATGTACGTGTTTCTCGATCGTCTGGTCACGGTCGCGCTGCCGCGGGTGCGCGACTTCCGCGGCCTCGATCCGAAGTCGTTCGACGGGCGCGGCAATTATGCGCTTGGCGTCAAGGAGCACATCATTTTTCCCGAAATCGACTACGACAAGGCCGAGGCGATGCTGGGGCTCGACATCGTGGTCTGCACGACGGCCAGGACCGACGCGGAAGCGAAGGCCTTGCTGCGCGAATTCAACTTCCCCTTCCGGCAGTGAGCGTGATCTCAGCGCTCAGACGCGGAAAATGGAGCCGATGAATGGCAAAGAAGAGTGCGATAGAAAATAACCTGCGCAAGCAGCGGCTGGTGAAGAAATTCGCCGCTCGCCGCAAGCGCCTGCTCGACGTCGCCAACGACCAGGCGCGTCCGATGGAGGAGCGCTTCGAGGCGCGCATCAGGCTCGCGGCGCTGCCGCGCAACGGCGCGATCATTCGGGTGCGCAATCGTTGCGAGGTGACCGGCAGGCCGCGCGGCTTCTACCGGAAGGTGAAGATGTCGCGTATCGCGTTGCGCGAACTGGGCAACCAGGGCCTGATTCCGGGCCTGGTCAAGTCGAGCTGGTGAGGAGGCAAGGATCATGGCGATGAACGATCCCCTCGGCGATATGCTCACCCGCATCCGCAACGCGCAGATGCGCAAGCGCGGCAAGGTTTCGACGCCCGGCTCGTCCCTGCGCAAAAAGGTTCTCGACGTGCTGGAGTCGGAAGGCTATATCCGCGGCTATTCGACCACGGATTATGGCGACGGCCGCACCGAGTTCGAAATCGAGCTGAAATATTTCGACGACCAGCCGGTCATTCGCAAGATCGAGCGCGTGTCCAAGCCGGGCCGCCGGGTCTATGCGACGGTCGATGCGATGCCGCGCGTCGGCAATGGCCTCGGCGTGGCGATTGTCTCGACGCCGAAAGGCGTGATGGCCGACCATTCCGCCCGCGAGAACCACGTCGGCGGCGAGGTCCTGTGCACCGTCTTCTAGACCGGCGCCGAGTTTGAACAAACGGATTTATGTGATGTCCCGTATCGGCAAGAAGCCCGTCGTCATTCCCTCCGGCGTCACCGCCAAGATTGACGGCCAGACGATCGCCGTCAAAGGCGCGAAGGGCGAGTTGAAATTCACCGCCCCGGAAGAAGTCGCGATTACGATCGACGGCGAGGCCGTCCATGTCACGCCGCACGGCGAGGACAAGCGCGCCCGCGCCATGTGGGGCACTGCGCGCGCGCAGGTGCAGAACCTGATCGGCGGCGTGACCAAGGGATTCGAGAAGAAGCTCGAGATCAACGGAGTCGGCTACAAGGCGGCGCTCGCGGGCAAGAACCTGCAGCTCTCGCTCGGCTACAGCCACGACATCATATTTCCGATTCCCGCCGGGGTAACGATCACCACCTCCAAGCCGACGGAAATCACCATCGCCGGCATCGACAAGCGACAGGTCGGCCAGATCGCCGCGGAAATCCGCGCGTTCCGGGGTCCCGAGCCCTACAAGGGCAAAGGGGTGAAATATGTCGGCGAGTTCGTCTTCCGCAAGGAAGGCAAGAAGAAGTAAGAGGCGACGATGGTTAAGTCGAACACGTCCGTAGATCGTCGAAAGGCGCGGGTCCGTCGCGCGGTCCTCGCCCATTCGGGCGGCCGTCCGCGGCTCAGCGTTTTTCGGTCCTCGAAGCAGATTTACGCCCAGGTCATCGACGACGAGCACGGCCGAACGATCGCCGCCGCTTCGTCGCTCGAAAAGGCGATGCGCGAATCGATCAAGACCGGCGCCGACGTCGAGGCCGCGCGCCGGGTCGGCAAGGAGCTTGCCGAACGGGCGAAGAAGGCCGGAGTCGAGAAAGTGGTCTTCGATCGCGGCGGCTATATGTATCACGGGCGCGTCAAGGCGCTGGCGGAAGGCGCCCGCGAGGGCGGGTTGGATTTCTAGCGGCGGCGACGGAAGCAAAGCGGCGCCGTCTGAAGCGCGCCGCATTTTATTCACTGATGGATGAACCCAATGGCGCGTGAAGGAGAAGGCGGCCGCGGCCGCGATCGCAACCGTGAGGAGCGCGACAGCGAATTCGTCGATCGCCTCGTGCACATCAATCGCGTGGCGAAGGTGGTCAAGGGCGGCCGGCGGTTCGGTTTCGCCGCGCTTGTTGTCGTCGGCGACCAGAAGGGGCGCGTCGGCTTCGGCCACGGTAAGGCCCGCGAGGTGCCGGAGGCGATCCGCAAGGCGACCGAAGCCGCCAAGCGCAGCGTCGTCCGGGTCCCGTTGCGCGAAGGCCGGACCCTGCATCACGATGTCAATGGCCGGCACGGCGCGGGCCGGGTTGTCCTGCGGGCGGCGCCCGCCGGCACGGGGATCATCGCTGGGGGACCGATGCGCGCCGTGTTCGAGTCGCTCGGCGTCCACGACGTCGTCGCCAAGAGCCAGGGTTCGTCGAACCCCTACAACATGGTCCGCGCCACCTTCGACGCGCTGGCGCGCGAGGACAGCCCCCGCTCGGTCGCGCAGCGGCGCAATCTCAAGGTGTCGACCCTCCAGTCGCGCCGCCAGGGCGTCGAGGCCGACGCCGCCGATTCGTGAGAGAACGACAACGATGAACGCCGAAAAGATCATCACGCTCGAGCAGACCGCGAGCGCCATCGGCCGCCCCGGCTCGCAGCGCGCCACGCTGAAGGGCCTCGGCCTTAACCGGATCGGCCGCCAGTCGCGCGTCGCCGACACGCCCGCTAACCGCGGCATGATCGCCAAGGTCGCGCATCTCGTGCGCGTCGTCGACGGCCGCTAAGGATCGCTGTCCATGAAACTCAACGAAGTGCGAGACAATCCCGGATCGTCGAAGCCGCGCATCCGCGTCGGGCGCGGCATCGGGTCAGGCAAGGGCAAGCTGGCCGGCCGCGGCGGCAAGGGCCAGACTGCCCGCTCGGGCGTCCGCATCAAGGGCTTCGAAGGCGGCCAGATGCCTCTGCATCGCCGCCAGCCGAAGCGCGGCTTCAACCCACCCTCGCGGCTGATCTATAACGAGGTCAACCTCGGGCGCATTCAGCGCGCGATCGACGCCGGAAAGCTCGACGCGGCCGAGCCGATCACGGTCGAGAGCCTAATGAAAGCCGGGGTCGTCACCCGACGGCGGGACGGCGTCAAGGTTCTTGGCGTCGGCGAATGGACGGCAAGGGCGAGCTTCGAAGTCGAGGCGGCGTCGAAGAGCGCCGCCGCCGCAATCGAGAAAGCCGGCGGCAGCCTCAAGACGCTGCGGCAAGAAGCCGCTCCTTCCGCCGCCTCTTGAGCGCCGATCGCCCCTAGGGTGGAATTGGCGCGCGCGACGACCATATGCTAGGGGCGTTTCCGCCAACGCCGGCCTCGGCTGGCGGAAGCGACGTGTCGTAAAACAAGGCGCCAGTCCCGAGGCGCCGTCCGGAGCGAATTCGCCATGGCGTCGGCCGCCGAACAGCTCGCAGCCAATATCAACTGGTCCGCCTTCGCCAAGGCTGACGAACTCAAGAAGCGCATCTGGTTCACCCTGGGCGCGCTCGTCATCTTCCGGCTTGGAACCTACATTCCGATTCCCGGCATCGACCCCGCGGCGTTCGAGGCCTCGTTCCTTGGGCAGAAGCAGGGCGTCCTCGATATGTTCAACATGTTCTCGGGCGGCGCCGTTCAGCGCATGGCGGTGTTCGCGTTGAACATCATGCCCTATATCTCGGCGTCGATCATCATCCAGCTCCTGAGCTCGGTCGTTCCTTCGCTCGAAGCGATCAAGAAAGAAGGCGAACAGGGGCGCAAGATCCTCAACCAGTACACGCGCTATCTGACAGTGGTGCTGGCGATCTTCCAGGCTTACGGCATCTCGATCGGGCTCGAGGGACGCGCGGGCATCGTCAGCGATCCGGGACTGCTGTTTCGCATCTCGACCATCGTGACGCTGACCGGCGGCACGATGTTCCTAGTCTGGCTCGGCGAACAGATCACGTCGCGCGGGGTCGGCAACGGATCGTCGCTCATCATATTCGCCGGCATCGTCGCGCGGTTGCCGCAGGCGGTGGTGCAATTGTTCGAACTTGGCCGGCAGGGCTCGATCTCCACCGGCC
>JBAUXQ010000089.1:0-1832 GCA_049584355.1 Roseiarcus sp.
TTGCTGCGCGCCTCGAGCTCGCGATAGCTGATCGCTTCACCCGACCCGGCCATGACGACGGCGGGCTGGTCGGCGCGCGCCTGGGCGTGCTGGCCGGGATACATGCGGCTCCTTACGCGGCGCGGATGGTCGTCAAAGGATGCGGCTCTCGCGCCCCTTCCAGTACCGCTCGCGCAACGGGCCCTTGTAGAGCTTGCCGGTCGGCAGGCGCGGCAGTTCGGCCTCGAAATCGATCGAGCGCGGACATTTGTGGCGGGCGAGATTGGCGCTGCAGAACGCCATCAGTTCGTGGGCGATGTCCGCGCAAGGCCCGAACTCGGGCATCAGCTGCACCACGGCCTTGACTTCCTCTCCCAGATCCTCGTTCGGCGCGCCGAATACGGCGGCGTCGGCGACCTTGGGATGGGTGATCAAGAGGTTCTCGCCTTCCTGCGGATAGACATTGACGCCGCCGGAAATGATCATGAACGCGGCGCGGTCGGTGAGGTAGATGTAGCCCTCCTCGTCGACATGGCCGATGTCGCCGACGGTGCTCATCGTCCGGTCGGGCGAGTTCGCCTCCGCGGTCTTGGCCGGATCGTTGAAATATTCGAACGGCGAGGCGGTCTTGAACCACAGCTTGCCGGTCTCTCCGATGGGAACTTCCCGCATTGCGTCGTCGAGAACGTGAAGCTCGCCGGCGACCGGCCGGCCGACCGTGCCTGGATGCGCCAGCCACTCGGCGCTGTCGCACATCGCCAGACCCATGCCTTCGGTGGCGCTGTAATATTCGTGGATGACCGGACCCCACCAGTCGATCATCGCCTGTTTCACCGGCGCCGGACATGGCGCTGCGCCGTGAACCACAGCCTCGAGCGAACTCAGGTCGTAACGGCGGCGGACCGCTTCCGGCAACTTCACCAGCCGCGAGAACATCGTCGGCACCAGTTGGGTGTGGGTCACGCGGTGCTGCTCGACGAGCTGCAAGAAATGCTCCTCGTTGAAGCGCTCCATCACGATGAGCGCGCCGCCCAACCGAATCGTTCCGGCGGCGCCGACAAGAGGCGCCGAATGGTAGAGCGGCGCCGGCATGAGATAGATCTGCCCCTCGCGGAATCGCCAGAATTTCGAAAAGACGTTGAAGATCGGCAGCGCCTGCCCCGGCGGCTGATCGGGCAGCGGCCGCAGGACGCCCTTCGGGTTACCGGTCGTGCCCGAGGAGTACAGCATCGCCCCGCCCAGCGACTCGTCGGGAATGGGCGTCGCGGGAAATCGGCCGTCGCCTCATCGAGGTTGCGGACGCGCGTTCCGTCGCCCGGACCGTCGACAACAAGACAAAGCTCGACCTTCGGACATTCGCGCAGCGCCTCGAGCGCGACTGCGCGTCTGGCCTCAGAGGTGATGAGCACTTGCGACAGGCTGTTGTTGATGATGTAGGCGAGCTCGCGCGCGGTCAGGAACGAATTGACGTTGGTCCAATAGAGCCCGGACCGCTCGCCGGCGACATCGCACTCGATGAAGCGGGCGTGGTTTTCCATGAATACGGCATAGTGGTCGCGCCGCTTGAGGCCGACCGCGCGTAGGAGATGGGCGAGCCGGTTGCTGCGCGCATCCAGTTCCCGGTAGGTGACCGTCTCGCCCGATCCCGCCATGATGATCGCCGGCTGATCGGCGCGCGTTTGAGCGTGCGTCCCTGGATACATCCGCTCCCTCCCACGATGCGAGGAAATGATCCTCGCCGCTTTGCGCCTCAGCCGAGCCGGGCCAGGAAATCCAGATTGCCTCAGGACTTGCGCCTTGTCGAGACGCGGGCGCGGGCCTTCAGCAGCCGAGCGCGGCGATCAGGTTTGCGC
>JBAUXQ010000090.1:0-1612 GCA_049584355.1 Roseiarcus sp.
CCGAGTTTCTCGATCAGGTCGATCGGCACGGCGACCGCGCCCGAGTGCTCGCGCACGATGCGCTCGACCTTCCGCGGCTCGGCGAACTCATGCGCTTCGTCGTTGAGGTGAAGGGTGACCCGCGTGCCGCGCTTCGGCGCGGATTCGAGCGCGAGCGGCGCAATGGTGAATGAGCCCTTGCCGTCCGACGACCAGCGCCAGGCCTCGCTCGCTCCGGCGCGGCGGGTGTCGACCACGACCTCGTCCGCGACCATGAAGGACGAGTAAAAGCCGATCCCAAACTGGCCGATCAGCGCCGCGGCTTCCTTGCTCGCGTCATCGGCGGCGAGCTTGTCCAGGAAAGCCTTGGTGCCGGAACGGGCGATGGTGCCGAGGCCTTGGGTCAGGTCTTCGCGGGTCATGCCGACGCCATTGTCCGAGAAGGTCAGCGTCTTGGCGTCAGGATTGATCGCGATCTCGATCGCGAACGGAGCGCCGTCCTCGATCAGCTCGGGCTTGGCGATCGCCTCGTAGCGCAGCTTCTCGCAGGCGTCGGCGGCGTTGGAGACGAGCTCGCGGACGAAGATCGCGCGGTCGGAATAGACCGAATGGACCATGAGATGCAGCAGGCGCGAAACGTCGGCCTCGAAGCTCTGGGTCCTGGCTTCGGCAGTCGGGGTGCTGGCGTCGGCGGTCAATGTTCTGCCTCGCGGTGAAGAGATGCGGAGATGTCACGAGCCGCATTCAAGGGAAGCGCGGCGGGCGCAGATATTGTCGGGTCCTGGCGCGCTTTCAAGTGCCTCATAAAAAGCAGGACAGGCGTGGCGCGCAATCCACGGCTTCGTTCAGATGGATTGGTGACCAACGGCGATCTTGGTCCGGCGCCGTGCGCACCCCATCGCGGAAATGGGTTGGTGTAGGCGACTCTTCAACCAACTGAAGACATATGCTACCAATTATGCTTCGGCGCACCAGCTCGACGGACCTGCCAACGTTTGGTCGGAACAGGCCGAAATGATCCATCAAGTTCACTCAACGCCTATATTCGAGCGATGAAATACGACACTGACCTTTACCAGTGGACGATCGAGCAGGCCGACGCCCTACGCCGTCGGGCTGTCAATGAACTCGACTATGACAACCTGGCGGAGGAAATCGAAAGCGTGGGCAGAAGCGAAAGGCGGGAAATCCGGTCCCGACTGGAAATCCTCCTCATCCATCTCTTGAAATGGCATTACCTGCCTGAAAAACAAAGTGACAGCTGGCGCGCCTCCGTCTCGGAAGCCCGGCATCGGGTTGAAAATATCCTCACCGATAACCCGTCCCTGCGTTCGTTTCCGTCCGAGGCTCTCGCCAGCGCTTATCGCCTCGCGATCCTCGATAAGGCAATCCGGCGGCTGGAGCTCTTGCATCCGCCAGAGGCCTGCCCGTGGGCGATCGAAGACGTGTTGCGAGACGATTTCTGGCCGTGAACTCGCGCTAGCCTTCAGACGTCGTGAGCGCCAACGCGTGCAATTCGCCGCCCATCTTCCCCTTGAGCGCGGCGTAAACCATCTGGTGCTGCTTCACCTTGTTCACGCCCCTGAAGGCTGAAGAGACGACGCTGGCCGAATAATGGTTGCCGTCGCCGGCC
>JBAUXQ010000091.1:0-11206 GCA_049584355.1 Roseiarcus sp.
GGCGACCGCCTGCTGCGCGAGCAGGAGCTCGGCGGCAAGACCCTGATTGTCGTCGGCCTCGGCCGCATCGGCGCGCGCCTCGCCCGGCTGGCGCGGGCCTTCGAGATGCGCGTGATCGGAGTGCGCCGGACGGCGACCCCCGCGCCCGCCGCCGCCGACGAGGTCGTCGACCCGACCGGCCTCGCGCGGGCGCTCGCCGAGGCTGACGTGGTCGCCTTGACCTGTCCGCTGACGCCTGAGACCGAGGGCCTCATCGGCGCCGCCGCGCTCCATGCGCTGAAGCCGGGTGCGCTCCTTATCAATGTCGCGCGGGGGAAGGTGGTCGACGAGGCGGCGCTTCTGGCGGCGCTCGCCGACGGACGCGTCGGCGCAGCGGCGCTCGACTGCTTCCATCACGAGCCGCTGCCGCCCGAATCGCCATTCTGGGCGCTGCCGAACGTGCTGATCACGCCCCACAGCGCCGGCGAAACAGGACAATACGAAACGAATGTTGTCGTCATTCTGGTCGACAACATCGAGCGCCTCCTTCGCGGCGAAACCGCGCTCAGAAATCAGGTGGTGTGACGGCGGGCCGCGCTCGCTGGCTGCCCGCACGGCGACACGAAAAATGCGGCGGTTCTCTTTTGGCCGCCGATAGCCGAGAAAAGGCGCACGGCCCGCGCGTCAGGGCGGCGCTTGAATCGCAACAGGACGAATGGACATGGCTTCGGTCGAAGTTTCCAACGTGCGCAAGAGCTTTGGCAGTTTCGAGGTGATTCACGGCGTCTCGATCCGGGTCGAGGACGGCGAATTCGTGATTCTCGTCGGGCCGTCGGGATGCGGCAAGTCGACGCTTCTGCGCATGGTCGCCGGCCTCGAGTCGATCACCAGCGGCGAGCTTCGGATCGACGGGCGGGTCGTCAACGACGTGCCGCCCAAGGAGCGCGACATCGCGATGGTGTTCCAGAACTATGCGCTCTACCCGCAGATGACGGTGGCGAAGAACATGAGCTTCTCGCTCGAACTGGCCAAGCGGCCGAAGGACGAGATCGCCGACAAGGTCAACAAGGCGGCGGACATCCTGGGCCTCAAGCCGCTGCTCGAGCGCTATCCGCGCCAATTGTCGGGCGGCCAGCGGCAGCGGGTCGCCATGGGGCGGGCGATCGTACGCGATCCGGCGGTGTTCCTGTTCGACGAGCCGTTGTCGAATCTCGACGCCAAGCTCAGGGTGCAGATGCGGGCGGAGATCAAGGCGTTGCAGCAACGGCTGGCGTCAACGACGATCTACGTCACCCACGACCAGATCGAAGCGATGACGATGGCCGACAAGATCGTCGTCCTGCACGACGGCAAGGTGGAGCAGATCGGCACGCCGCTCGACCTTTATGACTCGCCGGCCAACCTGTTCGTCGCCGGGTTCATCGGCTCGCCGGCGATGAACTTTGTCAGTGGGCGTCTCGAAGGCGGCGAGCGGCCGACGCTTGTGACCGCCTCAGGGTTCAAGATTCCGCTCGCCGCCGCGCCGCCCGTCGGGGTCGGCTCGGAGATCGTCATGGGCGTCCGCCCCGAGCATGTGACGCTCGGGGGGCCGCTCGCGATCCCCGCCCATGTCATGGTCGTCGAGCCGACCGGATACGAAACGCAGGTGATGGCGAGGCTCGCCGGGCAGGATATCGTCTGCGTGTTTCGTGAGCGCTTGAGCGACCGCCCCGGGGACAGCATCGCGCTGACGCTCGAAGGGCCTTTGCACTTCTTTGATGCGCAAACGGGCGAGGCCATCGCCGGCGGCTAGGCTGGTCGCTTCGCGCTGTCCGCAACCTCGCGAACATTGTCGTACCCGCGAAAGCGGGTATCCAGACTTGCGACCGCGGCAGGGACCTGGATTCCCGCGTTCGTGGAAATGATATGACACGTTGCACTTTGACCGGGGACGGCGGCCGTTCAATTTGATCGGAGCGCATGACCAGGGCAGGTCGCGCTTCAACCGAGTCACGAGCCTTGCGGGTTGTCAGGTAACCGGATTAATGTGGCGAAGGCTCGAGTGAACGACGCCGGTGAAGGCGCGAGCGGGAGGATTTCGCGATGAAGGGCAAGCGGGTGAATCGCCGATCCTTGCTCATTGGCATGGCGCTCGCGCCGGCGGTCGTGCGCGCCGCCCGCGCCGCGCCGATGACGTTGCGCCTCTCGTCGTCGCTGCCGAACAACCCGCAGTTCGCCAACGGCCGGGTTTACTACGACAATATCGTCAAGCGCCTAGCGGCCGGCGGCCTCGCCGATCGGATCGACGTCCAGTTCTTTCCCGACAATCAGCTCGGTCAGGAGATCGACGTCGTCAACTCGGTCAGTCTCGGCGTCATCGACCTCATGGTCACCGGCACCTCGATCTGGGCCAATGTCGTGCCCCTGATCGGGCTCCTCGATCTCGGCTATCTGTTCGAGAGCTTCCCCCAGCAGACCAAAGCGCTGGACGGCGGCGCGGCCAAACCGTTCGAGCAGGCGCTCAAAAGCGGCGCCAATGTGGATATCATCGGCTGGGCCTATAATTTCGGCTCCCGCAGCGTGCTCTGCAAGTCGCCGGTCAACGCGCCGGCGGACCTGGCCGGCAAGCGGATCCGGACATTGCCAAACAAGATCATCACCGAATGCGTGCGGCTGATGGGCGCGGCGGCGACGCCGCTGGCGTTCGGCGAGATCTATACCGCTCTCCAGGCCGGCGTTCTGGATGGGCTGGAACATGACCCGCCGACCATTGTCGCCAGCAAGTTCTACGAGACGGCCAAATTCTATTCGCTGACCGAGCACAATTTTTCCGCGCTCGGCGTGTTCTGCAGCGGCTTGACGCTTACCAAGATGGACGCGCCGTTGCGCGACCAGTTCCTGGCCGCGGCGGCGCAAGCGGCGGCCGACACCAGGGTGCGCGGGCTCGAGGCGGAAAAGGAGGCGCTGGAATCGCTGAAACAGAAAGGCGTCGAAATCATCGCCTGCGATCGCGAGCCGTTCCGCGAGCTGGTGGCGCCGCAGAGCGATGAATTCATCAAAGCGCATCCGGAGGCGAAGGCGATCATCGATATCGTCCGCAGCACCAAGGCGTGACTGGGTGCGCCGCGTAGCGCCGACGGCCGGTCCAACGGCCGTCCTCCCGCCTCGACTGCGATCCGCGGCAAGCGGCGGGCTCGCCGTCCTGCTCGCGCTCGCCGATGCGGTCGCCGCGCTCCTGCTGGCGGCCGACCTCATCGTCGTGTCGCTGTCGGTCTTCTATCGCTACGTTTTGGCGGCGCCGATCGAGTGGGCCGACGACGTGGCGCGCGGTCTCATGGTGGCGCTGAGCTTCTTCGGCGCGGCGGGCGCGCTCGCCCGCAGCGAGAACGCGGGCGTCGCCTTCTTCGTCCAAAGACTGCGGCCGCAGGCTCGCCGGCGGGTCGACGCCGTGGCGGCGCTGATCGTGCTGGTGACCGCCGCGTCGGTGGCGTGGAACGCGATGGCGCTCGGGCGTTTCACCACCGGGCAGACCACCGGTTCCGGCCTGCCGCTGGAATTGACCTTCTATCCGATGGGGGCCGGCGCGCTCTGCATGACGATTTTCGCCTTCGCGCAATTCTGTCGACGGCGGCCGCCGGATCTTGCGTTCGCGATCGCCGTCGCGCTGGCTCTGGCCGGCGTCGCGTACGGCTGGCGCTTCATCGGGACGGGCGCCGCGCGCTCGGGCCTGCCGATGCTCGCAGGCTTCGTCGGCTGCCTCGTGGGCGGCGTGCCCATTGGGTTCGCGCTGGCGTTCACCGCGCTGATCTACATCTGGATCGACGGCGCGCTTCCGGGAATGATCTTCGCCCAGCAGATGGCGCGGGGCATCGACAATTTCGTCCTCCTCGCGATCCCGTTCTTCATCCTCGTCGGCTACCTGATGGAAGCCAACGGCATGTCCGTTCGTCTCATCGCGCTGCTCGAACGCCTCGTCGGGCGGATTCGCGGCGGTCTTAACGTCGTGATGGTGCTGTCGATGGTCATCTTCTCCGGCATCTCCGGTTCGAAGATGGCGGATGTCGCGGCGGTGGGCTCGGTGCTGATTCCCGCGGCGCGGCGGTCGCGCCAGAACCCGGGCGAGGCGGTGGCCTTGCTGGCGGCTTCCGCGGTGATGGCCGAGACCATTCCGCCATGCATCAATCTGATCATCCTCGGCTTCGTCGCCAACCTTTCGATCGGCGGGCTGTTCATGGCCGGCCTGTTGCCGGCCGGCTTGATGGCGCTCGCGCTGATCGGCGTCGTCATTCTGCTTGGCGGCGATGCGCGGCTTACCCGGGAAGTCGCTCTGTCGACGGCGCCGCTGGGGCAGCTTTGGCGTGGCGCGATTGTCACCCTCGGGCTCGTCGTCATCATTTTTGCCGGGTTCCGGTTCGGAATTGCGACCGCAACCGAGATTTCCGCTTTCGCCGCGCTCTACGCGCTCATCGTGGGCGGCGCGACGTTCCGCGAGCTTGGACCGCGCGCCGCCGCCCGCAGTTTCGTCAACGCCGCGACGCGCTCGGGGCTGGTGCTGTTCATCGTCGCCGCGGCGCAGTCGCTCGCCTTCGTGCTGACGTTGCAGCAGTTCCCCCATGCTCTGGCGCAGGCGATGATCGCGCTGTCGCAAAATGCCGGCGCCTCGCCGTTCCTGCTGCTGTCGATCCTCATCCTGATCGTCATGGGCTCGATTCTGGAGGGCGCGGCGGCGCTGATTATCTTCGGTCCGCTGCTGATTCCGGTCGCGGGCCAGATCGACATCAACGGCCTGCACTTCGGCGTTGTGCTGGTGATTGCGATGGGCATCGGTCTCTTCGCACCGCCGCTCGGGCTTGGCCTCTATGGCGCCTGCCTGATCGGCGGCGTGCCGATCGAATCGACGGTGAGGCCGATGCTGGGCTATCTCGGCTTGCTGTTCCTGTGCCTCTTGGTTATTGCGTTCGTTCCCGGACTGACGCTGTGGCTGCCGCATCTGCTCGGCTATCAGTGAGCGCCCGCCGCCGCCACGCCGTCGGCATCGTCGCAGGCGCTGCGGCTTGACCGCACGGCGTCTCGGGATAAGGTCGCCTTAAGCGGGGACATCCGCGGAGGCGGGCCGCTGAAGTCGGCGGGCGAGCCCCGCCAGGTTCGCACTCCTCATTCAAAAATCGAGACAATTGACCCATGCCGCACCTGTTCAGCAAACTTCGCATGCGCGACGTCGACTTCGCCAACCGGATCGGCGTTTCGCCGATGTGCCAATATTCCTCCATCGACGGCTATGCCAACGACTGGCATTTCGCCCATCTTGGCGCGCGGGCGGTCGGCGGCGCGGGCCTCGTGTTCACGGAGGCCGCGGCGGTCACTCCCGAGGGCCGGATTTCGCCGCAAGACCTCGGCGTCTGGAGCGAAAGGCATTTCGAGCCTCTCGAACGAATCGTGCGCTTTATCGAGAGTCAGGGCGCGCGCGCCGGCATCCAGCTCGCGCATGCCGGGCGGAAAGGCAGCACCTATCGGCCGGGGACGGGAAATGGCGCCGTTCCGGAAGCCGCTGGAGGATGGCGCCCGGTCGCGCCGAGCGCCGTTGCGTTCAATGATAGTTACCCAATGCCGGACGAAATGACTGTCGACCAGATCCACGCCGTGCATGGCGCGTTCGCCGTCGCGGCTGAGCGCGCGTTCGCCGCCGGCTTCCGGGTGATCGAGATTCATGCCGCGCATGGCTATTTGAATCACGAGTTTCTGTCGCCGTTCAGCAATCGGCGCGTCGACGCCTATGGCGGCTCGTTCGACAACCGGACGCGATTCGTGCGCGAATGCGTCGCCGCGGTGCGGCGCGCGCTGCCGGAGCGCTGCCCGCTGTTCGTGCGTATCTCGGCGACCGACTGGGTGGAGGGCGGATGGGACATCGACCAGTCGGTCGAGCTCGCGCGCCATTTGCTGGCTCTCGGCGTCGATGTGATCGATTGTTCGTCGGGCGGCAATGTCGAGAAGGCGGAGATCCCCGTCGGACCGGGATATCAAACGCCGTTCGCCGAGCGGATTCGTCGCGAGGCGAATATCGCCACCGCAGCGCTCGGCATGATCACCGCCCCGGCCCAGGCCGACCAGATCATCCGCAACGATCAGGCCGACATCGTGCTGCTCGCGCGCCAGATGTTGCGTGACCCCTATTGGCCGCTTCACGCTGCGCAAGAACTCGGGCAAGTCGCCCCTTGGCCGCGGCAATATCTGCGCGCCGCGCCGAGCGGGACGCCCGAACGGGCGCCCGCGGTTGCTCACAGCGATCGCGCCACCCAGCCTGTTGGTACGTGAGACGGCGAGGACTTATGAGGCAAAAAAGTCCAATTTGTAGCTGTGTTTAGCTCCCCGGCTCTCGGTCGCGGATTCACCATTCTTTCCGGACTTCGATCTCAAGACGGGGATACGGCTTGGCTGGACGGCCTTGGTCGCGTTAGGCTCGTGGAGCGGCCCTTTCCGGGCTTCGAATTGGTGGGGATGTCAATGCGCCATTCACTCGTTCCGTTGCTGACGGCGGCGACGATCGCCTTTGGGTTCGCTTTCGCCGGTTCGACCGCCGCGAACGCGGAAAGCGTCATGAAAGAGTGCGCGAGCCAATGGAAGGCTGCCGAGGCCGCGGGAACGACCGGCGGCCAGACCTGGCCGCAGTTTTTGTCGCAGTGCCGCACCCGCGAGAGTTCCGCCGCGGCGCCGCCCTCCGGGACGTTCGCTCCCGCGCCGGCCCCTGCCCCAGCGCCCGCGCCGGCCACACAGTCAGGCTCCCTCTTCCCATGGTGGCAGCCATCGGCTCCGGCTTCCGCGCCGGCGTCGAACGCCGGCGCGCCCTCGGCCCCACGGGCAGGCGAATACACGACCGAATTGGCGGCCCGCGCCAGCTGCCCATCCGACACCGTTGTGTGGGTCAATACTCCGTCGCGCGTCTATCATTATGCGGGAACCCACTATTACGGGCACACCAAGCGGGGCGCGTTCATGTGCGAGGCCAATGCGCGAGCGGCCGGAAATCGCGCGGCGCGCAAGGAGCTCCAGACCCATTCGGGATGACGGGCGCATCGGCGGCGCGGACGCCCGCTGGGCGGCGTTCGCCGCCATGAAAGAAAAGCCCCCGCCGGAGGGGGGTTGCTCCGAGCGGGGCTTAGGCAGCGCCAGCGTAGTTGTGCGGCAGCATCATCGCGCCGTCCCCCCAACGCTTAGTTTCAGGCAGGCGCGGCCAAGCCGACGCGCGACGACCGAAGCGCGGCGATCGAGCGCGCTCCTGCGACGTTCGGGCAATGAGTACGGGCTGCGCCTGTTCGCCGTCAGGTCACGCAACGTCAACTCCGATTCCAATTCATCTCCAATTCATCGTCATCTCAATAAATGGCTGCTCGACCTTAAATCGGTAGGAAAAGACAGGAAGTTGGCGGCTATTTAAGACCATCGCCGCCCACGGCTTTCCATCGAGGTCCGCTTACCCGCACGCGCAGCACAAGTCAGATGTGAAGCAAGATGTATCCGCTCCCTTTTGCCCAGATGGAGGCGCGCTCGGGTCAACCCGATTGCGATAATCATTTCCTCCATACTAACGTCTTTCTGCGCCACGCGAGCGGGAGTGCGGGCGAAGCCGAACACGATATCGAGGCGATTCTGACCCAGGCCGCGGTGGCGAAGCGCCGCGTATGGGTCAGCAGCATTCTGTTTGCACAGCTCCGGCCGTCGATGTTCGTTCCCGGACGCTTCGACACGCTCGATCACTTGGCGCGCTATATCCGCTCGCTCGCGACGCTGGTCACGCCCGATCCGAACACCATGCTGCGCGTGGCTCGGCTACGCGACGCAAAATGGCAAAGGCCTGCCGAGGTCCGCGAGGCGGACGAAAAGCCGCGGACCATGTCGTTCGGCGACGCCATCGAGATTGCCTCGGCCCTGTGGGTCAAGGAAGCGGCGGGCGTAACCGATCTCAAGTTCCTGATGTTTGACGACTGGAGTTCAACCGACGCCAAGGGCGGCGGGCGTCTCTCGCTGTTGCGTCTCCAGGACTATGCGCAGGATGCGCGGGCGAATTCGGATGTGATGGCGGCCGTGCGGCTGACGCGCATCCAACCTCAACTTCGGGCGAACTCGATTCCGCAGTCCGAGCCGGCGGGATGAGGATCGGGCAGCGCGCCCGGAGTCGACCGCGGGCGACTATGTCGCTGCGTCAATGTCGACGACCTCGCTACGTTTAACGCCGATGGCGCTGGCGAGCAGCTTCAGCCGATCGCTGACCACCTCGCTGTCGGGGGCGCGCGCAACGGCGGTGACTTCCAGGCGCACGCTATTCGGTTCGATGCGCAATCGCGCGCCTTCCAGCACCGCCGGCACGCCGCCGGAAAAGCGGTAGGCGAGCAGAATGGCGCGGCCGAGGATTTGCGCCCGGCGGCGCTCGGCCGGAGCGAGGAGGCGGATGGCTGGGCTAAGCCACGGCGCATCCGGCCGGCCGGCGTAGCGGGCATGAATGGCGGCGGCGATGAACGCTCTCTCGGGATGGGTGACGCCGATGAACGGAAACTGCACCAGCCGGCGAAAACTCTCTTCCGCCCGGAGGTCGGGCGCGTCCCGCCAGGCGATGTCGGAGAGGGCGCAGATCGCGACACGGAGCCGCTTCTCCGCCGCAGTTTCGCCGGTCGCGAGGTTGGCGGTCCACGACACGAGTTCAGGCGCGAAATCGGGCACCCGGGCGAGCGGCAGACCGATAAGCTGCGCACCCTCGATCAGCGGATCGAGATATTGTTCCTCCCGGCTAAGCTGGGAATAGAGAAATCCCTCGCGCAGGCCGAGAGCGGAAAAGACGACGCGTTCGGGCGCCAGATGCTTCAACAGGCGGTCGAGCGCCAGCGCCGCGGCCGGCAACGTCCGCGCCCGCCGTTCCGGCACGCCTGGGGTCGCCGCCAGCTTCCCCGCCGAAATCCGTGAGACCGCGCGCGCGAATTCGCGCGCCTCGACGGCGCCGATCGTATAGCCGTGGACGACCCTCACCGGCGCGCCGACCGCTTCCATGTGCGCTTTGGCCAGCGTGCGCCAGCCGCCGCCCACCGGATAGAACACCGGCCGCGCCAACTCGCGCGGCAGGCCTTGGCGCAGAATCTCGTCGATCTGGCGCTTCGCCGCCGAAAGGCCGGCCCGCAGCATGGCCTCGACCGGCAGGGCGCCGAGCGGCAGACTGACCGAGCGATCTCCCACATGGTCGTCGATCGCTTCCGCGACTTCGAGGCTGCCGCCGCCCATGTCGCCGACCGACCCGACCGGGCGGAAGAATCCCGAGATCACGCCCAGCGTTGAGAACCGCGCTTCTTCGGCCCCGCCGAGGATTCGAACCTTGAGGCCGCACTCCGCCTCGATCGCCGCGGCGAGCTTGGGCCCGTTGGCGGCGCGACGCATGGCCTCGGTCGCCACGGCGTCGATTCGGCTGACGCCCATCGCGTCGGCGATGGCGCGAAACCGCCCCATGGCCTGGACGGCGCGGCGAAAGCCGTCCGGCGCGATGACGCCAGTTTCGGCGAGACCGTCCGCGAGGCGGAGAAGGGATTTTTCATTGAAGCGAGGCATCGGCGCCCGGCCGAGCTGGTCATAGACCAGAAGCCGGACCGAGTTCGAGCCGATATCGACGATTGCGTACGGGGGCCGGTCGACCCGCCTGGCGCGCTCGGGATCGAGTTCAAGAGGGCGTGGCGCCGCCTCCGGCTTCCGAGCGCGTCCCTTCGCCATCGCTTTTCCTCCCGCCGCGAGCTTATCACGGGCGAGGGCGCGGGACTCGCCCCCGTCGCTCGCCTTTCTTTCAGGCTGTTTTTTTGTTCCCGTCCACCACCCGTTTCAGGAACATGTGGCGCTCCCGCCATTCCTCCGGGCCCGCCTCGGCGGGCGTGTCCAGCGCCATCACCGGCGCGCCGGAGCTGCGGTAGGACGGCCAGCGAGGCAGGCCGGGGCCGTTCGGGTCGCCGTTCTTGATGAAGTTGATCCAGTAGCTCGAGGCGAGCCTCGCCAGCGCCCGGTCGGCGTCGTCGATCAGCCATGGAAAGGCGTGCAGATTGTCAAACACGTAAAGGATTTCGCCGGCATGGAAGGCGCCCGCGTCGCGGCTGTCGCGTTCGCCGAACGTGCCCTGCGGCGTCAACGGCGCGCGGTCGAAGCGAAAGCGGAAGATGTCGGCCCGGCCGCTCTGCCGCTGCGCCTCGATCCAGGCCCAGGTCGGATGGATGATTGTGAGGTCGCCGCCAAGCGCCGCCGCCGACGCTGCGTCAGCCTCCGGCGATCCGCCCGGGTAGCGCCCCAGCGCTTCGTCTACACGCGCGCCAAACACGCCCCGCGCCAGATCGGCGTATGGGCTCTTCGCATCGGGACCCTGCATCAGGGTGAAGTTGAAGCCCTCGTCCTTATTCCAGCCGGCCATCAATGGCACGTCGCTTTGCTGGCCGGCGGCGAAGATCTCGGCCGGCGGGCGTGGAAGAAACCATCCATCGATGATCGGACGGAAGCCGGGTCCGGGCGCGGCGGCGAGGATGGCGTCAGCCGGGGCTGCGCGCAGGGCTGCCAGGGATTGGGCTCCGACTTTGCGCATGAAGTCGACTCCGACGGCCTCGGCTTCGGCGAGGGACGCCGGCGCGCGCGCAGGCGAAGCGAACAACGCTCCGCTCTCGCCAATGACACGGGCGAACAATCCCCTGGCGAGCGGCGAGGCCATGAGGGCGCTCGCGGCGAACGAACCGGCGGACTCGCCCGCGACCGTCACCTGCGCGGGATCGCCGCCGAACGCGGCGATGTTGCGCTTCACCCATCCGAGCGCCGCGACGAGATCGAGGAATCCGTAGTTGCCGGACGCCCGATGGTCCGATTCGGCTGTGAGTTCCGGATGGGCGAGGAAGCCCAGCGCATTGAGCCGATGGTTGAGCGTGACGACGACGATGCCGCGCGCCGCGAGATGCGCGCCGTCATAGCGAGGCTCGGCTCCGGAACCCACGACGAATCCGCCGCCGTGAATCCAGACCATAGTCGACAATCGGGCGCCATCGCCGGGCGCAGCGGGCGTCCAGACATTGAGATAAAGGCAATCCTCCGAGACGCCGGCCGCGTAAGGGTCGATGTCGCCCCAAACGACGCCCTGCAGCGAATTGGGCCCGAAGGCGTTCGAGGGCCGCACGCCGGTCCAGGCCGGTACCGGCTCAGGCGGCCTCCAGCGCAGTCGTCCGAGCGGCGGCGCGGCATAGGGAATGCC
>JBAUXQ010000092.1:0-18130 GCA_049584355.1 Roseiarcus sp.
GTCGTGCGCGCGCCGCGCCGGCCGCGCAGGACCCGATTGACCGCATCGCGATGGATGAGGGCCCCACGGCGGCCCCGCCGCGTGGCGAAGCCCTCGGCCAGCATGCGGACGACGGAGTCGAAGTCGCCGCGCGTGAGCGAGCGGAAGGGCCAGGCGCGGCGCAGCCGATCGTAGAGGGCGGCTTCCGGCCAATCCTGGGCCGCGACTTCGGCGACGATCTGCTGGGCCAGCACGTCGAACGGCCGGTCGGGGATTTGAAGCCGGTCAAGCTCGCCGCGGCGGACGCTGTCGATGAGCGCGACGCACTCGACGAGATCGTCGCGCGAGAGCGGAAACAGGCGTCCTTTGGGCGTGCCGCCAATGGCGTGGCCGGATCGGCCGACGCGCTGCAAAAAGGTCGCGATCGAGCGCGGCGAACCGAGCTGACAGACGAGATCGACGTCGCCGATATCGATCCCGAGCTCGAGCGAGGCGGTCGCCACCAGGGCTTTGAGCTCGCCGCCCTTGAGCCGCTGCTCGGCCGAGAGCCTGAGCTCCTTGGCCATGCTGCCGTGATGGGCGGTGACGGCGCGCTCGCCAAGACGCTCGGTGAGCTCGCGAGCGATCCGTTCCGCCATCCGGCGGGTGTTGACGAACACCAGCGTGGTGCGGTGCTCCTCGATCAGCTTGGCGAGCCGCGCATAGACTTGCGTCCAGACCTCGTTCGACATCACCGTCTCGAGCGGCGAATCCGGGATTTCCACGCTCAAGTCGCGCGGTCGCTGATGCCCGGCGTCGATGGTCGCGACCTCGGCGGCGGGCCTGCCGTCCGCGGCGGCGCCGGCCAGGAAATGCGCAACGGCGTCGATTGGGTTTTGGGTGGCGGAGAGGCCGATGCGCTGCAGGCGATCGCCGCACAGCTCTCCCAGCCTCTCGAGCGACAGCGCAAGGTGGGCGCCGCGTTTGTTCGGCGCGACGGCGTGGATTTCGTCGACGATGACCGACCGGGCGGTCGCGAGCATCGCGCGCCCGGACTCGGAGCCGAGCAGAACGTAAAGCGATTCCGGCGTCGTCACCAGGATGTGCGGCGGGCGGCGGCGCATGCGCACGCGTTCGGCAGCCGGAGTGTCGCCGGTTCGGACCCAAGTGCGGATTTCGACGTCCGCAAGCCCGCTCTGGCGCAGCCGCTCGCGGATGCCGGCCAGCGGCGCCTCGAGATTGCGGTGGATGTCGTTCGAGAGCGCCTTGAGCGGGGAGACGTAGACGACGTGGGTCGCGTCGGTCAGGCGACCGTCGAGTCCTTGCCGCACCAGGTCGTCGATGGCCGCCAGAAAGGCCGCGAGCGTCTTGCCCGAACCGGTCGGCGCGGCGATCAGCGTGTGGCGGCCAGCCTTGATCGCTGGCCAGGCTTCGGCCTGGGCGGGCGTCGGCGCGGCAAAGCTGTCGGCGAACCAGCCTGCGACCGCCGGGTGGAACAGAGTCAGGGCGGTCGCTGTCGGCGACGACGGCGCAGAATCGGCTTTCGCGCCAGTTCGGGCGGCCAGGGTCGACCCTGATTCGGAGTGGCGCAGCACGCGGTTTGGCTCCTCAATGACGCGGCCAGACAAAACTTGGGAGTGGCTATATATGGCGCCGAACCGGGCTTTGCGCACCCTCCCCCGACGGCCCCGCCAATCGATTTCTCCCAAGCTCCGGGAGTGGCTTGTTTCCCTTGCTTGCCGAGCGCAGCGGCTTGGGCCAAGGCTGCCGAGACCAACAATGAGGACGGCGCAATGACCAGCCACACCCAGGCGACCGTCGCCCTGAACGACGGCGCAGCCATGCCGCAGTTCGGACTTGGGGTTTTCCAGACGCCGCCCGACGCGACCGAGCGAATCGTGAGGTTGGCGGTCGACGAAGGCTATCGCTTGGTCGACACCGCAGCCATGTATCGAAACGAGGACGGCGTCGGTAAGGCCCTGCTCGGCCGGACCGACGTGTTCGTGACGACGAAACTCGGCAATTCCGATCACGGCTTCGACGAAGCGCTGCGCGCTTTTGACGCCAGCATCGGGAGATTGCGCCGCGACAGGCTCGACTTGTACCTGATCCATTGGCCGCGCCCGCGGGTCAACCGCTATGTCGAAAGCTGGAAGGCGTTCATCCAGTTGCAAAAGGAGGGGCGGGTCCGCTCGATCGGCGTTTCGAATTTCAATCGCGATCACCTCGAGCGGATCATTGGCGAGACGGGGGTCACGCCGGCCGTCAATCAGATCGAGCTTCACCCGCGGTTCCAGCAAAAGGCCCTGCGGGCGTTTCACGACCAGAGCGGGATCAAAACGGAATCCTGGAGCCCGCTTGGGCGGGGCGCTTTGCTCAGCGAGGGCGCAATCATCGACATCGCCGCCAAGCATAGGAAGACCCCGACGCAAGTCGTCATCCGCTGGCATCTCGACAGCGGTCTGATCGCGATTCCGAAAACGGTGCGCCTCGAGCGGCTGAAGGAGAACATCGCCGCGCTCGACTTCCGACTCGACGACGACGACATGCGGCGCATCGAAAAGCTTGATTCGCCCGATGGCCGGATCGGTCCCGACCCGGCCACAGCCGCTTTCTGATTCCTGCGGAGGAGCGTTCTTGGCCGGCTTCCCGCCGGAGGCCTTCGCATCTGGAGCTCGCAATGAGCAGCGCCCCGATCCCATGGAAATCGCTCCGGACGAAAGTTCTGGAACACCGGGCGCAATTGGGGCTCGCGGTCAGGGTGACGATCGCCGCCGTCGTGGCCTACGGGCTGTCGCATCTTCTCTACGTGCCTCTGCCGCTGTGGACGGTGCTGACCGCGGTGATCCTCACCCAGGTCACCTTTGGGAGGTCGGTAAAGGCGACGGTGGACTACCTTGTCGGCACGGTCGGCGGCGCTATCTACGCCGGCGCAGTCTCGGTGCTGATTCCCCACGCCAATGACCTCTCACTCGCGGGCGTCCTCGTGATCGCCGTCGCGCCTCTGGCGTTGCTCGGAGCGATCATGCCGAGCTTCAGCGCCGCGCCCTTTACCGGCGCGCTGGTGCTCTTGGTTCCCGGACTCGCCCACGTGGGCCCGATTGAATCCGCCATCGACCGCGTGCTCGAGGTCGTTGTCGGAGGCGTCACCGCGGTCGTCGTATCGCTTCTGGTCTTCCCCGCCCGCGCCCATGCCCTGGCGATCGAGGCCGCGGCGCGTGCGCTCGAACTGATGGCGAAGTCGCTGCCGCAGCTCTTTCAGGGGTTTCTGCGACCTCTCGATTCGGGGTCGATCGGGCGGATCCAGGACGCCTTCGGCGAGGCCGTGGGGCAGACGCAGTCGATCGCCCTCGAGGCCAGGCACGAGCGGATAAGCCTCCTCGCGGCCGACGCCGACCTGGGACCGTTGCTCAGGACGCTGCTCAGGCTCCGTCACGACTTCGTCATGCTCGGACGCGCCGCCGTCGAGCCGCTTCCCGACGCAATTCATTCGCGGTTCGGACCGCTGCTGTCGCGCATCGCAGAGTGCGTAGTCGATCACCTGCGCCAAAGCGCGGACGCGCTGGCCGCTCGGCGCGGGCCCCCGTCGCTCGAGGCTGCAGAAGCCGCCTTCGCCGATTGCGCACAGACCATCACTGCGGTTCGCAACGAGGGCCTGACGCTCCGTTTACCGGTCGACGCCGCGGAACGCCTTTTCACCCTTGGGTTCGGGCTTGAGCAGATGCGCCAGGATCTCCGCGACCTCGATCGTTGCGTGAGCGAAGCCGCCCACAGACGATGAGTGTTCGCTATTGACCCATCCGCGCCATCGAGGCGCGGGCCTGACTGACTTGATGCGGGTCGACGGCCGGCGCAGACGAACCCCAGGAGTTGCGAATGTAGGTCAGGACCGCGGCGGCCTGATCGTCGTTCAGCTTCCAAGCGAACGAGGGCATGCCGGGGCCGGTCGGCTCGCCAGCGGTAGCAACGCTGCGTGCGCCTTCGAGAAGAACGCGGACGAGGCTCGCCGGATCGGCCGAGCGGACGTTCGGAGATCCGGCCAACGACGGGAATAGATAGGCGACGCCTTTGCCGTCCGGGCCGTGGCAGGCGGAGCACTCGTCGGCGTAGATCGCGCCTCCGGCGGCCACCGTCTCAGGCGCGGAAGCCGGGGGCGGGGCAGGGGCAGCGCCTGTCTGACCCGGCAAGCTCTTGAGGTAAGTGGCGATGGCCGTGAGATCGGCGTCGGTCATCTGCGAGCTCGACAGCGTTATTTCCTCGGCCATGATTCCCGTCGAGGCGGTTGCCGGGTTATGGCCAGTCTTCAGATAGGACACGATATCGGCGATGCTCCATTCGCCAAGCCCTCGCTCGTTATCATTGGTGATGTTGGGCGCAAACCATCCCTGCAGCGCGTAGCCCTGGAAAGCGTGAGTGTTGTCGTCGCCGCCAAGCGTCGACTTGGGCGTATGGCAGGCGCCGCAGTGCCCCAGACCTTCGACAAGGTAGGCGCCCCGATTCCACTCGGCGGATTTCTTCGAGTCCGGCTCGAATTCGCCGCTCTTGAAATAGAGAGAGTTCCAGACCGTCATTTCCTCACGAACGTCGAAAGGAAAAGGCAGCTTGTTGGAGACGACGGCATTGTGGACTGGCGTCACCGTATTGAGGTAAGCGCGAATCGCGAGCGCGTCGCGTTCGGTCACCTTGGTATAATAGGGATAAGGCATCGCGGGGTAGAGCAGCAAGCCGCCATGCCCCTTGCCCTCGCGCAGCGCGCTCAAGAAAAGCTCGTCGCTCCACGCGCCGATCCCGGTTTCGCGGTCGGGGGTGATATTGGCTCCGACAACCACGCCGAACGGCGTCTCGATCGGCCGGCCGCCGGCGAAAGGCTGGCCCGAGCCAGGCACGGTGTGGCAGCTCGCGCAGTCGCCGGCGACCGTCAGGTACCTTCCCTGCTCAATCTGGGTGAAGTTCTGCGGGTCCAGGCTTGTCCCGTATTGGTTTGTCTGCGCCCGGCCGGCCGCGATCAGGCTCGACGCGACGACCAATGAGGCGACCGCGACGCCCGCGTTCCGGCAAGCGAATCCTTTAGGCATGGACGAGCGGTCCCGGGTTTTTGAGGTACTGGGTCCTGATCGCCTCGGCCGACCAGTAGGCGAGCGCTCCAACCGTGCCGGTCGGATTATAGCCGGCGTTTTGCGGAAACGCGCTCGCCCCCATGACGAAGAGGTTGGGCACGTCCCACATTTGCAGGTAGCGGTTGAGCGCGCTGGTCGTTGGGTCGGTCCCCATGATGGCCCCGCCGCAGAGATGCGTCGTCTGGTAATCGGTGACGTCGTAGTGTCCCGTGCGGGTTTGCTTGACGACCTGGTTCGCGCCCATCGCCTTGATGATCTCGGCGAACTTGTCGGTGAGATACGCGTTCTGCTTCAGCTCGTTGTCGTGAAAGTCGATCGTCATCCGCACCAGCGGCCGGCCGAACCGGTCTTTGTAGAGCGGATCGAGGTCGAGATAGATGTCGCGATAGGAGTAGAAGCTCCCGTGCACGCCGGTGCCGGGCGTCACCGTGCTCAGATAATTGTCGCGCACCGCGCTCTTCCACTTCGCCCCCCAGCGAGGCGTCCCGGGGGGAACGTGAGTCGTTTGAATCGGACGCCCGCCCGTCTGCACCTGCCCCATGTATCCGCCGCCGACGAAGCCCAAGGGCCCATGATCGAAATTGTCGCCGTTGAACTCGTCGATGATCATGCCGATCGAGCCGGAGGCGATGAACGGATTGAAGTTGAATTTCTCCTTGTCGAAAAATCCGATCGCGTCGGAGATCGTCTGGTGGGTGAAGTTGCGGCCGATCACCCCTTGATTGGCGACCGGATCGTAGGGTTTGCCAATGCCCGACATGAGCAGGAGCTGAACGTTGAAGACGGTGAACGCGGCGAGGATCACGAGGTCGGCCGGCTGTTCCCACTCCTCGCCGCTGGTATCGACGAAGGTGACGCCGGTCGCCCGTTTGCCGGAACCGTCGACATTGATGCGCGTCACCTCGCAGTCGGTGCGGTAGCTGAAGTTCGATTTCCTGACCAGAACAGGAAGAATGGTCGTCTGCGGGCTGGCCTTGGAATAGTTGCCGCAGCCGAACCATTCGCAGAAGCCGCAATAGGTGCAGGGTCCGAGCCGGACGCCGAGCGGGTTCACATAGGCCTGCGACATGTTGCCGGACGGCTGCGGAAACGGCTTGTAGCCGAGCTCGCGCGCAGCCTTGGCGAACAGGGTGTGGCTGAACGGCTGCGCCTGTGGCGGATTGGGATAGGGCCGCGAGCGCGGCCCCTCGAACGGATTGCCGCCTTCAAGGATTTGTCCTTTAAGATTGCCCGCGGCTCCGGACGTCCCGCAAAGATATTCGAATTGGTCGTAGTGCGGCTCGAGATCGTCGTAGGTGACGCCAAAGTCCTGGATCGTCATGTCTTCTGGGAGAAAACTCGCACCATATCGTTGCGTCAGATGCGTCTTGGCGACGAAATCGGACGGCAGGAAGCGAAATGTCTCTGCGTTCCAGTGAACGCCGCCGCCACCGACGCCGTTCATCGGCATGAACGCGCCCCAAGAGCGTATCGGCAGCGCTTGCTGATCCATCTTGTTGCGAAAGGTGAACGTGAGCTGCGCGGGGCGCAGAAAAAGCTCATGCCGGATGCGATAGCGCAGTTCGTCCTGGTCGAAGGTCGTCGGATAATCGGTCGGCGCGTCGCGCCATGGCCCGCGCTCGATCGCAACCACGTCGAGACCTTCGTCGGTCAATTCGTTCGCGAGGATCGAGCCGGTCCAGCCGAGGCCGATGATAGCCACGTCCTTCTTGGGTAGCTTACGCGCCATCGGGTCGGCCTTCAGGTCTTGCGCCCATTCCAATATCCGCCCGTCCCATGAAGCTGACGGGCGGATGGGGATAGCGCTCGTTGTGACGATGCACCCAGTCACGGTAATCGTAACGGGCGCCGGGAAAGCCGATCATGCGCCAAGCGCACATATCGCGATTGCCGCCGTAGATCGGGTCAGCGAAAAAACCCTCCTGCGTGTTTTTCAGGAGCAGCGCGAAGAACGCCTCACCGTCGACGCCGTCCAGTTTGGCGGCGCCGCTCTCGAGATCGCCAATGATTGCGTCTTTGTTCGCATCGCTGAGCGAAGCGAAGGCTCCGCCTTTTTGGGTCTTGCAATACTGGTCGAGCGCCGCCAGCGCCTTGCGGTACCGCTCGGCTGGACCGTCTTCGTCTTGCGGGCCTTGCTCCTTCGTTCCCTTGATGAACGGAGGGCTGACATAAAGACCGGCATTGCGTCCATAGGGGCCGGCGAGCTGCCGATCGATGTAGACCGCGCATCCGGCGTCCTTGCCGCCGGGCGTGTCGGGATCGGGCGGGATAAGGCGATCGACCAGCGCTTCCACCGCCGAGGCCTCGCCGGCGTCGAAGAAGAGCCACGGTCCTTTGGTGAAGGTAGGCGGCGATCCCGCCTCCGGCCGCCATGGCAGCGATTGCGCGCTGGCATATCGTGTTCCCGCTATGAGCAGGAACGCCGCGCTCCCGAGCAGCTCGCGCCGGTGAAGCTTCAACGCAGGCCCTCCCCCGAAGACACAATCACCTTAGAGCGCGGCACGCTGTCGGGCAACGCCGGCTCCGATTGGCCGCGCCGGCGTCGCTGATAACGCGAGCCCGCGCTCAAGGCTATGGCGCCAAGGTATAGGCGCTCCCAAACCCTCGTAGGGGCCGCCGGACTTTATGGTCATCGCCCTTTACCAGCGTCTAGTCGCGCCCGGCCCCAGCTCGGCAGTAGCCTCAGGAGTGGTTGATGAGTGCATCGCCGGCGCCGCTGCGCCGACGTGGGCTTGGACGTGGGTCGCTGAAATTCGATTCGCAAAATGCGGTGGCCGGGCGGCCGAGGCGGACCTCGTCAAGAGCGGAGGCTTGCATGCGATCTGACAGAGAGGGCGCTGCCTGGCGGGCGAACCCGGTTCGCATCGGGATGGGCGCGAGGCGGGTGTTGAACACCGGCCAGTTGATCCGCTCGATCGTTCTTTCCGCGGCTGTTCTCGTCGCGGCGGTCACGATTGCGCTTGAACCGGCTCATCACACCGCCGGCGACAACGCCCCGAACGATCGAACAGCGTGGGACCGCGCGCGCGCCGCTGCGTCCTTCATTTTTCGCGATGAGCGCATGGCTCTCGATCAACCCGGCCCGGCGGCTTTGGCAGACCGTGCTCGACATGCAAATTGAGGAGTGCGTGATGTCAAATGGCAAACGTCTCGCACTTGTGGTTGGCCTTGTTGCTTTTTCGCGGGCGGCGCTCGCCGCAGACGACGTCCCCCCGACGTGCGTCGATGTCTCGGCGCCGAAGGCGGTGGTGGCGGCGCGTCATGGCAGCTGGACCATGCTCAACGACGCCCAATGGGAATTCCTCCGCGGGATCTATGTGATGAACCCCGAGACGCCGCCCGGGCTGCCCTACGGCGATCACGCGGCCCTGGCGCGGTTCGACGGCAATCCCGGAGGGATCGTCTTCTTCATCGACGACAATAAGGCCTGCACGCCCATGGTGGCGCCGGCCGAGCTTGTGTCGGTGATCGACGAGGTGGCGACCCGTGCGGTCAAGCACGAGGGGGCCGGCCTTTGAGCTGACGCCGGTCCGATCGGCCGGCCTGCCAACCGAGCGGGAGAGTGTCATGGGAGTTGTCCGCTTCGAGCAGGGCCTCAGCGCCGCCCTAGTGTCAACTCCTCACATGTCGCAGCGCAGCAGGCGGATAGCCTGCTAGAATACGAAAGGAGTAAGAAAGTGATCTCCCTCAGGATGATTTCTGAAAAGCTGAAAGCTTGGCGCCGACATCGCGAAGCGATGCGCGAGTTGTCTCAGCTGTCTGATCACGAGCTAAGCGATATCGGTATTGGCCGCGGCGATATCGAATACGTGGCGCGCCGCCCGGTCGCGAGCAAGCCATCCGCCTGATCGCAAAGCGGTCTGCTGCGGAGCTTAACGACAAAGCGAGAGAAGCGTCATGGGGATTGTCCGCTTTGCGCTGAAGTTTCCGCACACGTTCTTCGTGTTGGCGGCGCTTATCCTGGTGCTCGGCGTGTCGGCTATTCTGTCCATGCCGACCGACATTTTTCCCGAGATCAACATCCCCGTCGTGACGGTGATTTGGCAGGAAACAGGCCTTTCGACTCCAGAGATGGAGCAGCGGGTCACCACTTACAGCCAATATTCGATCTCGACGAGCGTCAACGGCATCAGGGATATCGAGGCGCAGACCCTCAACGGCATCTCCATTCAAAAGCTATATTTCCAGCCCGACGTCGACATCGATCTGGCGATCGCCCAGATTGTTGCGGCCACGAACTCCATCCGCGCTTTGATGCCTCCCGGCATTCAGCCTCCGACCATCGTGCGCTACGACGCGTCGAGCGTGCCGGTTCTTCAGATCTCGCTGAGTTCCGATACGCTCAACGGCGCCCAGCTTTACGACTACGGCATCTATCGGATGCGTCAGCAGCTTGCGCCGATTCACGGCGTAACGCTGCCGACTCCGGCCGGGGGAAAATATCGCCAGATCATGGTCGATATCGACCCTCTGAAACTGCAAGCCAAAGGCTTGACCCCGAACGATGTCGTCAACGCTGTGAACGCACAGGCCTTCACCGTCCCTTCTGGGACCGCGAAGTTGGGAGACAAGCAATACACGGTGAGGACCAACGCTCTGCCGTCGACGATCGACGATCTTAACAATATCCCGATCAAATTCCTCAATGGCGCGACGGTGTTCATCAAGGATGTCGGGCAGGTTCACGACGGCTGGCTGGTGCAGCAGAACGTCGTTCGCACGGAAGGCCAGCAATCGGTTTTGCTCAGCATCATCAAGAACGGCAACGCGTCGACGCTCGCGGTCGTCAACGCGGTCAAGGAGGCGTTGAAGACCGCGCGAGCCGCAGCGCCGAGCGGCATGAAAATCGCGTCGTTGTTCGATCAATCGGTCTTCGTCAAGGACTCGATCGTCGGATTGCTGAGGGAAGGCGCAATCGCCGCCGGCCTGACGGCGCTCATGATCATATTGTTCCTGGGCTCGTGGCGCTCGACCTTCATCGTCATGGTCTCCATACCGCTGTCGATCCTCTCGTCGCTCGTCGTCCTCTATTTCCTCGGCGAGACGATCAACACGATGACGCTCGGCGGCCTGGCGCTGGCGATCGGCATCCTCGTCGACGACTCGACGGTGACGATAGAAAATACCCATCGTTATCTGTCGGAAGAAAAAATGCCGCTGCCTCAAGCGACGCTCCATGGCTCGGCAAACATTGCAGTCCCGACGCTCGTCTCCACGCTGGCGATCAGCTGCGTCTTCACCTCCGTCATCTTCCTCACCGGGCCGGCGAAATTCCTGTTCACGCCGATGGGCCTTGCGGTGGTTTTCGCCATGCTCGCGTCCTACGCATTGTCGAGGACGCTCACGCCGATTTTGATTGGCTATCTCTTAAAGGGCGAGCAACACGGCGAAGCGGACGCTGCGGGCGGCTGGTTCGCGCGGTTCAACGCAGGGTTTAACCGCGGATTCGAGCGATTTCGCGAGAGCTACGCGGATCTTGTCGCGGGATTGGTTGAACATCGATTCATCGTGCCGGCGGCGGCCGGATTGATTCTGATTCTCGGCGGCGTGTTGTTCACCTACGTAGGGCGGGATTTCTTTCCCGCGATCGACGCCGGCCAGATCCAGCTGCACGTGCGCGCTCCCCCAGGAACGCGCATTGAAACGACGACGCAAATATTCCAGGCGATCGAGAACAAGATTCGCCAAGTCGTCCCGGAAAGCGACCGCGATATGATCGTCGACAATATTGGCCTGCCGGCGCGCACTTACAATTACGCGTTCATGGATGGGACGGCGATAGGCGTCAACGACGGCGTGATCCTAGTGGCGCTTAAGGAGGGACACGCGCCGACAGCCGATTATGTCAAGAAATTGCGGCGGGCGCTTCCGGAAGCCTTTCCGGAGGAAATTTTCTATTTCCAGCCCGCCGATATCGCCACGCAGATCCTTAATTTCGGCATCCCGACGCAAATTGATGTACGAACCGTCGGATACGACCGGACGAAGAACCTCGCCGTCGCGAAGGACCTTCGCCGCCGGATGGCGGCGATTCCCGGTCTGGTGGATGTCCATCTACAACAAGAGTTGGACGGGCCCGACTTTCTCGCCAATATCGACCGGGCGCGCGCAACCCAATTTGGACTCACGGCGAGCGGGATCGCCAACGACATCAATATTTCCCTGAGCTCTTCGGAGCAGGTAACGCCGAATTTCTGGACCGATCCCACCAGCGGGATACCCTACTACCTGGCGGTGCAGACGCCGCAGTATCTCGCCGACTCTTTGAATGAGATCAAGAACACGCCGATCGGCGCCATCGCGGCCCCCATCACGGGCGCGGTGCCTGGCTTGCTGAGCAACGTCGCGACGTTCACGCGCGACACCACCCCGACGAACTTGAACCAAGCCAACATACAACCGGTGTACGAGGTCTTCGCCAACACCCAGGGCCGCGATCTCGGCTCAGTGTCGAGCGATATCGGTCGGATCATCGCGGACGAGCAAAAACAGCTGAGGCCCGGCAATACCATTCAAGTCGTTGGCCAGATCGACAGCATGAACACAGCCTTCCAGAATATGTCGCTCGGGCTCGTGTTCGCGGCGATATTCGTCTACCTGCTGATGGTCGTAAATTATCAGACCTGGGCCGACCCATTCGTCGTGATCCTGGCGCTGCCTGCGACGCTTTGCGGCGCTCTGACCATGCTGTTCATTACCGGTACGACGCTCAGCGTTCC
The DNA here is from genome assembly GCA_049584355.1 of Roseiarcus sp. GTDB lineage: Bacteria > Pseudomonadota > Alphaproteobacteria > Rhizobiales > Beijerinckiaceae > Roseiarcus. The sequence goes on from JBAUXQ010000092.1 coordinate 11,795, forward strand.
CTCGCTGATGGGTATGATCATGGCGGTCGGCGTCGCTTCGGCGAACTCGATCCTGCTGGTCACCTATGCCCGCGATGAGCAGCTTGCCGGAAAACCGGCGCGCGAAGCCGCGGTGGAGGCCGGCGTCACCCGAATTCGGCCAGTGCTCATGACGGCGACCGCGATGATCGTCGGCATGCTGCCGATGGCGATCGGCGAGCCGGGAGGAGAGCAGAACGCCGCTCTGGCGCGCGCGGTCGTCGGCGGTCTATTGTTCGCCACGCCGACGACGCTGCTCCTCGTCCCCTATCTGTTTGCAACGCTGCGCAGGCGCGCCGACGGCAAGGCCGCGCATGGCGTATTCGCGGAGGGATTGGAATGATGAAGCCGGACGCAATACAGCGTTTTGAGGCTTTCCGACCCAGCCAACCGGACCCTGTTCGCACGCCTCAGCGCGAGGTCGAGCACGCGCCCCCGGTCCGCCGCGCGAGCCGAACGGGACGTCGCCTGCTGGGGCTCGGGGCGTTGCTCGTTCTGTCCGGCGCCGTCGGGTACGGCGCCTGGCGTCACTATCAGGTTCGTGCCGACGTGATGGCGACCTCGGAACAAACGGTCGACTTCGTCCCGGCGGTTCTGACGGCCCCCGTGCGGGCCAGCGGGCCCACGATATCGGCCATTTGGCCCGGCTCGACCCAGGCCTTCGACATAGCCGATATCTACGCCCGCGCGAGCGGATATATTATCGTGCGAAACGTCGACATCGGCAGCCGCGTCAAGAAGGGCGACATCCTGGTGGTGACGACGGCGCCGGAGATCCAGCATCAAATCGCCCAAGCGCAGGCGACGTTGGCGCAAAATCAGGCGACGCTGGTCCAGGCGCAGTCCAACAGAGACCTCGCCAACGTCACCTGGGGGCGCGACAAGCCGTTGGTTCAGGAAGGTTGGGTGACGCCGCAGCAGGGCGACGTTGATCGATTGACTCTGGCGGCGGATCAGGCTGCGGTTGGGGTCGCCGACGCGAACGTCAAGGCGCAAGAATCGCAGATCAGGGTTCTGCAGCAGCAACAGACTTATCAATCTGTGGTCGCGCCTTTCGACGGCCACATCACGGCGCGCAACGTGGATATCGGCACCCTTGTGCAAGCCGACGCCAACACCGGCACGGACATGTTCACGATCATGAACGACGATGTGCTTCGCATCCAGCTCTATGTGCCGCAGGACGAAGCGTTCGGGGTCGCTCCAGGCGTCGAAGCGGTGGTGCGCGTGCCAGAGTTGCCGGACCGTGAGTTTCCCGGCACTGTCACTCGGATCGCCGATGCGCTGCAGCCCGGCACCCGCACGCTGCTGACCGAGGTCGACGTGCCCAATCCTGACCACGCGTTGCCGGCTGGCGTGTATTGCACGGTCGAGCTGAAAATACCGCGCAAGACGCCGTCGCTGATCGTTCCGGCGGCAGCGATAGTGTTCAACGCCGACGGTCTGAGCGTGATGGTGGTCGAGAACGGCTTCGCCCGCGTGCGCCACGTTACCGAGACGCGGGACTTCGGCACCACGGTTGAGGTCAGCGCCGGCGTGAAGGACGGCGACCGGGTCATTCTCAATCCGCCGGTCGACTTGACCGATGGTCACAAGGTTACGGTCCGGCCGGGGCCGCCATCGCAGATGTCTTGACCCGCTCAATCAACTGGGGAATGCGAGCTTACACACGCTCTCCGAGTCAGGACCGGCAGCCTGCTCGCCTTCGACGAGCGCGCGCACGGTGAACACATCGAACGGATCGGTGAGCGCCGGGTGCACCTCGCCGACCAGGACCGTGCTCATCAGTTCATGGTCGGCCTTGCGGAAAGATGCGCGGTTGGGATCAAGGGCGATATCCGCGGGCAGGATATATCCCTGCAGCGCGCGGGCGAGGGCCACCGGATCGAGCGTTTTTTCCTGATTGGCGATCTGCGCCAGCGTCCTGACGGCGGCATACCCGAACCAGTTGCGCGCGCTGGCGGCCCTGCCCGTGCGGCTGCGGATGGCCGCGTCGAACGTCTTGACGTGAGGCACGTCGGGTTGATTCCACCACCATTCCATGGTCCACCAGCCAGTCCTTGCCGCCTCGGGGACGGATAAGATGGATTCCAGCTCGAACAGTGCGCCGCCGACCGCGATGTTCTGGGCGAGCCCGAAGCTCGCGATCTGCGTGAGGCTGTTGACCTGATCTTCGCCGGCCATGAGATCGATCAGTACATCCGGGTGAAAGGCCCCTGCGTTAATCAGAGCCTGGGAATAATCGACCGTCCCAAGCGGCAGAGTGTCGCTGGCCGAGGCGCCGCCATGCTGGCGAAGCTTAAGTTCGAACGCTGCCTGCAGCCCCTGCCCGTAGAGATAATCGGGTGTCAGGAAATACCACCTCGAGCCAAATTTCTCGATCAGCGTGTCGGCGATCGCGTTCGCCTCCATCGTGGTCGACTTGCAGATGCGGAACACATTCCAGCTGCACTGGCTGCCGGTGATTTCGTCGATGTGCCCGCCGGTCACGATCTGCAGCTTGCGCTTCTCGGCGGTCACCTGGGTCATCGCCAGCGCGACCGCAGAGTTGACGTTGCCCACGATGAAATCGGCCTGGTCCCGATCGATCAGCTTCCGGGTCTTTGCGACACCGGTCATGACGTCGTTCGCGGAATCGGCAACCATGAGCTGCGTTTCGCGGCCAAGAATCCCGCCGCTGCGATTGATCTCCTCGATGGCGAGCCGAGCGCCGGCGATCTCGCTCTCAGCAAGCGCGGCATAGACGCCGGTGAGGGGCTCGACCATGCCGATCTTTACCGGCTGTTCGCCGCGAGCCCGGATGGGAAGCGGAGCTGCGATCGCACAGGCGGTCCAGGCCAAGCCTGTCTTGAGCACGGAGCGGCGTCCGATTCGATGCGGGCGCGGGGCGGCCGCTCTCCGCCTTATCAGCTTCGCGTCGTCGGTTTCGAGTCCGCCAACTATGGACTGCTGACTGTCGCCAGAGGAGCGTCCCATCATGGAGGCCTATCCGTCGTTACCGGACCCGCCATCGTCTCCAACGTCTCGCTGGGGGCGCGCCCCTAACGAGATAGTACATCGCTGCGGCATTTACGCGAATGGCGCCAGGGTATGAGCGCCTTGACGCTTTGGTAGCGTGACGCGTGACCTAAGGGTGATTTGTCTCCACCTTCGTACAATCAACTTCGGGACGCGAAAGCGATCGTCTCGCAACCCTCCGGGGCCAATTGAAAGGGCGCTGGCCGCTTGATAGACCATCTGTCGGCGACATCGGAGACATTGCAACGTACAGACGGTATTCGTTCAAGTCAGCCTGCGCTTGTGCTGCGGGCGAGGAGGATGATGACGGTGACCACGACTGCGCCGACGGTGATCGTCATCGATGACGACCCGGAGATCAGAGAGGCCCTCAGCAGCCTTATTCGGTCGGTTGGCTTTCAACCGAAGCTGCTCGCCTCGGTGGGCGAATTCCTCAAGTCGGGCCGGCCGGAAGGGCCCTCCTGCCTGGTCCTCGACGTTAGGCTGCCTGGACAAAGCGGCTTTGATCTTCAGCGCGAACTCGCGGCGATGCACATCCAACTGCCGACGATCTTCATCACCGGGCATGGCGATATCCCGATGTCCGTGCGAGCGATGAAGGGCGGAGCGATCGAGTTCTTGACCAAACCCTTCAGAGAGCAGGACCTCCTCGATGCGATCCAACTCGGCCTCGAGCGCGACCGCGCCTGGATCGAGGAGGAGAAGGTCGCGGCGGGACTGCGAGCGCGCTTCGAAACCCTGACTCCGCGCGAGCGCGAAGTGATGGTTCGGGTCGTGGCCGGACGGCTCAACAAGCAGGTCGCCTACGATCTCGGCATCAGCGAGGTTACGGCGAAGGTTCACCGCGGGCAGGTCATGCGAAAGATGAAAGCTTCCTCTTTGCCCGACTTGGCTCGTATGGCGGACAAGCTGCAGCTTTCACTGTGATGCTTGCAGGCCCGTGAAACCCAGGTTCAGGGCAGTTTCGCCGAAAGACGACGCTCGTTGAGACGGCGGGCTAGGGCGCGGCGGGGTGTATCGTTCCGCTCTTTGCAGATGAGCCGGGTAAAAGGAGCCCCTCCGGAGAGGGAGGGGCTCAGTGAGGCCGGCGTTTGGGCGGGGGGCAGGAAGCCGGCCAATGCAGACAAGCTTACCGTTCCGCTGAAAAGCGGAATATTGGCCAAGGGAACAGGCAGGGCGCCCAATAGGTGAGGACGGCTTATACTCACAGCCAAGCACTCTGGCGGGCGGCAAGAAAACGCTTGTCAACTGACCCCATAGTATAGTCGCGCCGCGCGGCGCCGGATCCCATACTGTGGGCGTTGGTAGCATGACGCGTCTGTCCTGCGCTTGTGCCGGAAGTAGAATGTTGAAAGAAGCGCTCATTTCGATCGTCGACGACGACGAGTCGGTCCGAGAGGCGATGCAGGCGCTTATGAAGTCGCTGGGCTTCGCCGCTGAGGCTTTTGCGTCAGCGGAGGAATTTCTGGCGTCCGACTGTCGAAACCGCGCGGCTTGCTTGATCACGGACATGCAAATGCCGGGTCTCACGGGGCTCGGACTCCATGATCGCCTGGTCGCATCGGGCAGACCGGTTCCCACAATCATGGTCACCGCCTATCCGGACGAAAGGGCGCGAGCGCGCGCCCTGCAGGCCGGCATAGTTTGCTATCTGGTCAAACCTTTCAACGAGAGCGACTTGCTTGCATGCATTCGTTCGATCCTGGCCCCGCAGCGATGAACATGGAGGGTCATGACACGGTCCCCGGCAAGCCGGGCCGAGACGACCTCGCGCCGGAAACCAACATAGCATGCGAGGCTGCTTCCGCGCCCGCTCTGACCGAAGGTGTCATAGCTCTGATCCGTTGAGACATAGCGGCAATCCGTGCGCTGGATAGAGCGAGCCCAGCCGTGGGCTTACAGTGGCGTGTGACGTCCCGGCGCGGCCTCAGCGAATCCCACGTAGTCGTACGTGTCTCTCTTTGCGCGCGATTCGGAGGAGCTCTTAGATGTCGAAGGTTGGTTCGAGCGCCGACCGATCCGCGAGGAATATCTCATCGTCGACGGCGGCAAGCTCGCCGGCGCGGGCGCCCATTCGTACAGCGCCGGCGATGCGACCAGGGCGCGGAAGCGGCCGTCAAGTTCTAGAGCGCACGCTGAGAATTCCCCAGGACGGCCGCGCCGCGTTTCGCCGAGGATTGGTCAGCGCCGCGGAACTGAATGGCGCGAAGAAGAGTCTCATGCTGAGGATCAGGACGGCGCCGCAGGCGCATCTGGGCGCTGCCGGTCGATCCTCCGCTTTTGAAGGTCTAGTTCCATGAGCGAATCGAGCATCAACGAGGCGGATGGCGCGGGCATGGACGGTCGGGTCGAACAAGCGATCTGCTTTCGCGCGAACCAATTTGCGGCGCGGGCTCCATCGCCGGCTCAAGGGCGCCAGCATCCGGAGCAGACAATTGAGGAATCGCCGAGGGACCTATCGGGACGAGTGCTGTCGCGATTGGAATCACAGTTCGCGGATTTGTTTCGTTGACAAGGTCCGTGACCAAGCCCGGCAACGATCCGAAACGACCCTCGTTTCGCCCGACGTCGGGACCGTTCTCGACGCAAGAAGGAAGACCTGAACCGCTCCTACCCCACCCCAAACGACGGAGGCGCCGTCATGAACAACGACGGAAACAAACCCACGACAACCGATGCCGGAATTCCAGTCGCCAGCGATGAGCACTCGCTCACGGTCGGGCCCGACGGTCCCATCCTGCTCCAGGATCATTACCTCATCGAGCAGATAGCGAACTTCAACCGGGAGCGGACTCCCGAACGTCAGCCACACGCCAAGGGAGGCGGCGCGTTCGGGCGTTTCGAGGTAACCAAGGACGTCAGCAAATACACCAAGGCCGCATTGTTCCAGCCGGGCGTCAAGACCGACATGCTGGCGCGGTTTTCAACCGTCGCCGGAGAGCGCGGCAGCCCCGACACGTGGCGCGACCCGCGGGGTTTCGCGTTGAAGTTCTACACCGGTCAAGGCAACTACGACATGGTTGGCAACAACACGCCGGTGTTCTTCATCCGCGACCCGATGAAATTCCAGCACTTCATCCGGTCCCAGAAGCGTCGTCTGGCCACCAATCTGCGCGACCATGACATGCAGTGGGACTTTTGGACGCTGTCCCCCGAGTCGGCTCACCAGGTGACGTGGTTGATGGGCGACCGCGGCATTCCAAAGTCCTGGCGGCAAATGGACGGCTTTTCCAGCCACACCTACATGTGGGTCAACGGCAAGGGTCAGAAGTTCTGGGTGAAATATCATTTCAGGACCGA
>JBAUXQ010000093.1:0-2908 GCA_049584355.1 Roseiarcus sp.
GCGGGAGGCGTCGGGCATATGTCGCGGCGCGCCTTTTAGCGCGGGAGACGTGGCCGAGAGGCTGAAGGCGGCGGTTTGCTAAACCGTTATAGGGTTGTAAAGCTCTATCGAGGGTTCGAATCCCTCCGTCTCCGCCAGCACATCGGCAATCATTCAACTGTATCAGCAATAAAGGGGTCGGCTGGCGTCCGGTCGACAAAATAGCCAGGGCGACTCGGCGGCCGTTTTCGTCAGGCCGTCAGACGGTCTGTTGCCAATCGCGGCGATCAGGGCGCCGACGAACAAGACCAGCGACAAGCCGAGCGCAATTTCGCCTGCGACGAACAGCGGGGAGTTGCTTGGGAACAGCGCTAGCGACGTCGCTGGACCCCTTCCTCAAGTAGTGCAAATCTGACATTACGTCTTCGAGCCCTACAGACATGTTCAGCTTGAGCGACAGAGGGTTCCAGAATTCCTTCGGTATGCTCCCACTGACCATGCCCTTGTATTGCTCCAACTCACCGTGGTCAGCGCGCCGACCTTTGCCGGCCTCAGATTTTTGGGATTACGCAGGGTTTGGCGTAGCCCCCTCGCGGGCTACACCCCTCTACCGGACATAATCCCTGCCTATACTCCTATGGCGGGCTGAGACTCTTGGGCTAGGGCGCCAACCCGCTGAGCCGACTTTGAAATTTTAACCCGAAAGCGTGAAGCGCTCTCTGTTCAAATTGCCAGATGATGGAGAACCGCGACCGCATGTCCTCGCTCGAGCGTATGGATGCGACGGCCAGCCATATGGCTCGACGCGCTGATGAACTTAAAAAGATCTCGGAAGCGGCCAAACCGCTTTACGGCAGTCTCGACGATACGCAGAAGCACAAGTTCGAATTGCTTGGCGGCGAGATGATGATGGCAGCGAGTGGGCCAACGGGGGGGCGATGCCACTATACTCGTGACTTCAATGACGCCGAGACAATAGACACGCTTGTATGCGGTCCCTGACCTACCTGCCCGTTATCCAACGCGCGCCGCCCGCGATAGGGGAGTTCCGAGTTGGCTGCTCTGACGCCGCGCCCGCGCTGCGGGGGGGAACATTGGACGCTCTCTGGCGTTCAACGCCGGTAGAAGGCGATCGTTCGGGTAAGTGACTGGAGGCGGTCATGAACTGGGAGACACTCAAGTTGATTTGGACGCGGCTCACAGATCAACTCGGCTTCCAGAGAGTTAGGTCAGACGAATGTCGGGACGGGCGTATGAAAGCGGAGACCTTGATGAGCGATCAAGGGACCGATGGACGATCGACGCCCTATCACCCTGATTTTCGCGAAAAGCGCCACGAGTTCTCTCAGCATATCGGCTGTTAAAGGCGCTTTTGTCCCATGACGCCTGGAGTAGACTGCGGGTCAGTTCCCGCTATGAGTTCGCCTTCGCCCAACCGTGGGACGTGCTCGCGGAATCGGGCCGAGCCGCTTCTTGATGAAATGACTAACGACCCGCCCGCGTTGACAGCCGCTCCGCATTGAGCGCCACGCGTCGCCGATAGCCAACAAGGACAGCCTCAGCACTGCCGCAGACGCGAAAAGCTACAGCGACGTCATCATCCGGCTGGCGAATGGGATGGCGGCGTCATGGCGCGCCGGCGCCGCTCGCGGTAAGGCTGTCGTGGTGCGCCAGCCAGAGCCGACGCAGGCATCCAAGGGCACAGGATCATCTCATGGAGAACGCGAATCCGCTCGTCAGCCGGCGCCAGCTCATGCTCGCGGGATCGCTTGCCGCGAGCGCCGCCGCCGCTGCGTCATTTGATCCGGCGCACAAGCCGGCAATAGGCAACCTCGAGTTCACGATGGAGCTGAACAAGCCCCTCTGCCTGCCGGGTCCTTGGGACAGAAACCTCCGCGGCCGAGTACGAGAACCATCGGATCCTGTCCTTGCAACTCGGAGAGATTGCGGCGTGGTCGGAAAGCTCGTAGTCGGGGAGGACAGCCCCCGGAACCATGTCGGATCGCATCTCAAGCCCTCGATAATTTGACACAACGTCAGCAATCAGGTCGCGAGCCGTCACAAATCAATGACGACGTCGCCTTCGGGTTGCGAGCAGCAGATCAGGACATTGCCGTCCGCCGGCGCATCGACGGGTTCGGGGCCGTAGCTGACCGTCCCCGCCACAAGTCCGGTCTCACAAGTGTGGCAGACGCCCGTTCGACACGACCATCGCACCGGCACGTCGCAGGCTTCGGCCAGCTCGAGCAAGCTGTGGAACGTCGGCCCCCATCGGACATTGAGACCGCTGCGGCCGAACGAGACCAGCGCTCCCGAGCCGGAAGGCCCCGCCGGCAAGTGCGGCGGCCGGGGCGGCGAAGCAGCAATGCCTGGGGTAATGGACGGACCTGCGCCGAAACCCTCGGTGTGGATGCGATCCGGCGCGACGCCCCAGGCTGCAAGGCCGGCAGTCAGATCGCTCATGAAGGTCGACGGTCCGCAGGTATAGAAATCGCCATTGCGCGGCAAGCTCAGCTCCTTCAGCGCTTGCATGTCCAGGCGTCCGGGAGCGTCGAAATCACCATCGGGCCGATCCTCGGGATCGGGCGAGCTGTAGCGGATGTGGCTGTGGCTGTGGGCAAGCGCCTTGAGCAGCAGGCGCGTCTCCTCGGCAAACGGATGTTCGCGTCCGTTACGGGCTCCGTATAGCCACCAGATGTCCCTCATAGATGCTTCGGCCGCCAGCGCATGAAGCATCGCGAGCACCGGGGTCGCTCCGATCCCGGCGCTCAACAAAATAACAGGCGTCGCTCCCGGCCGTAGCGTGAAACTACCGCGCGCCGCGCTTGCTTGCACGATATCGCCGATCTTTAGCTCGTGGTCGACGTAGACGCTGGCCGCGCCATGAGACTCCCGCTTGACGCTCACGCGATAGCGCTCGGCGCTAGGC
>JBAUXQ010000094.1:0-2993 GCA_049584355.1 Roseiarcus sp.
GGCGAGCCGAGGGCAAAGATATCGTCCAGATCGGCGATGACTCGCGCGGTCTGAAATCTCGATGGCGTTTCACTGAGATCACTGCCGACAGCTTCCATTGGATCGGCGAGGAAAGATCTTCCGAGAGTGACCTTTGGCAAATCACATATGAACATTTAGCCCGCCGAACAATTCCCTGAATCATGCAGAAGGACCGCGGGACCGCCACCCGAGGGCCGAGGACATCGCCGCTGCCGTCGACGACAATCATAGCGCACTGAGATCGTCCATGATCTCGTTCGGCGAGCGCGAATTGAGCAGCGGCGGTTCGGCCCCAAGCGCAACCATCTGCGGCGACCGTGTCGCGTGGCGAGACCACGCCTTTGGCGCGAGCGATCTTCGAGCGCCCGCCGAATCGTGTCCTCGATCGAACTCTGCTCGACTGCGGCCGCGCGCCGGGCGAGCGTTTCGACATCCTCAGAGACTGATCATCCCCGCAAGTCCAACAGCAATTCGCGAGATTGCACGTAGCGAACGCAGAAAATTATGCCTAACTTCGTCGCGCCGGGGAGGCGGTTCGACAATGCCTGCAAATCTCGACATCACGGGTTACGCCATCGTCTCGGACGACGACAAGATCGCCGGCGCCGACGGGATGACGCCGGCTTCCCTGCGCAACCCAAAAGACTGGGAGCTTTACCAGCGCGCGCAAGAGCTTGCGGACCTTGTCGTGTTCGCGCGTCGCAGCCACGAACTCGAACCGAACATCCACCGGCGCCCGCGTCTTGTCGTCTCGCGTGAGGCGGCGGGGCTCGAGCAGCGCCCGGACGGTTGGTGGTGGGACCCGCGGCGCACGACCTGGGAAGAAGTAGTGGCCCAGGTGCTGCCGACGGGCGGCCGCGTCGCCGTCGGCGGCGGCCAGGTGGTGTTCGATCTTTTCCTCATGATCGGCTTCGACGGGTTTCATCTGTCGCGCGCCCATGGGGTCAAGCTTCCCGGCGGCCGGTCGGTGTTTTCCGCCGTCAACGCCGACGTCTCGGCCGCGACCGTGCTCGAACAGCATGGTCTCAAGCTCGCGGAACGGATCCCCCTCGATCCGACGCATGGCGTCGAAATGACCGTCTGGCGGCGCGCACCGACTGCTGTCTCGAGCCGCCCGTCCAATGTATAGTGCCTTGGCGCGAAAGCACGCGCGGAGGAACGGCAGATGAAGGACGACAACGCCGTACGGATCAGATCCAATCGCGTCTGGCTGAGCGAGGCGTCCTGCGATCTCGACGCGTTCAGGGCGATCGTCGAACGGACGATCAGCCGCGCCGACTATCCTTTCGCCAGCGACGTCATATCGAACGTGCTCGTTTATGACGGCCTTGAGGCGCGCAGCGCCGCCGCATCGCCCGAGAGCCGCAAGGACATCATGGCGGAATGGGTCGAGGCGCTGACCGAGGGACCCGGCATCATCGCCATTCGCGGCGCGTTCGCCGAGATGACCGCGATCGACAGGACTAACGATCATTTCTGGGCGATCATCGAGGAAGAGCGCTTAAGCAACGTCGGCGGCGGCGATCATTTCGCCAAGCCGGGCGCGAACGACCGCATCTGGAACGCGCTCGAGAAGCTCTGCCTGCGCGACCCCGCCGCGTTCGCCGCCTACTACGGCAATGCGGTCGTCGCGCTGGTGAGCGAAGCCTGGCTCGGCCCCGCCTATCAGATCACTTCGCAGCTCAACGTCGTCAATCCGGGCGGCGCGGCTCAGGTTCCGCATCGCGACTATCATCTCGGCTTTCAATCGCCCCACGCGATCGAGCGCTTTCCCGCCCACGTGCACCGTCTCTCGCCCGTGCTGACGCTGCAAGGCGCGATCGCCCATTGCGATATGCCGCTCGAAACGGGGCCCACGCTCTACCTGCCGTTCTCGCAGAGCTATCTGCCGGGCTACATGGCGACAGGCCGCGCGGAGTTCCGCGACTATTTCGAGGCCCATCACGTGCAATTGCCGCTCGCCAAGGGCGATGCGGTGTTTTTCAATCCCGCGCTGTTCCATGCTGCCGGGACGAACCGGTCGAAGGACGTCCGCCGTATCGCCAACCTCCTGCAAGTCTCATCCGCTTTCGGACGGGCGATGGAGAGCGTCGACCGGCTCAAGATGAGTCTCCGGCTCTATCCCGCGCTCAAAGGCCTCCTCAACGACAATGCAATCATGTCGGCCCAGGCCGACAACGCCGTCGCGGCTTGCGCGGAAGGCTACGCCTTCCCGACCAATCTCGACCGCGACCCGCCGAAAGGCGGCATGGCGCCCAAGAGCCAGCAGGACTTGATGCGCCAAGCGCTCAAGGAAAACTGGGCGCCGGAAGTGTTCGCCGAAGAGGCCGACGCGCAGGCCTGGCGGAAGCTCACCTGAAGCGCGCTCACGTACGGCTCCAGGCGTAGCAGAAGGCAAGTTTGCGCTGCGCCATCTTTGCCGAACCTCGAAGTCAGATATGCGGGGCGCCGCAGTCTTCCAGAACGGCCCTGAGCTGCGCCCGCAGCGGCCCGGCGCCCGGCGCGTAGGACGCGTCGATCGCCGCCGTGCCGATCGTGAAGGCGTCGGCGCCTGAGGCGCGGACGGCGTTGACGCGTTCGGCCGAATTGACCGATCCGGCGACCACCACCGCCCCCTGGTTGAGAAATCCGCGGCGGCAGGCAGCAACAAGATCGAGCGGCTCGGCTTCGGTCGCGCGGTAGGCGAGAATGTCAACGCCGGCGCATCCCACCGCCGCGAAGGCCCGGCACTGGGCCTCGACCTCCGCCGCCGATCCCGCGAGCCGCGTCGGATGGCCGCTCGGCTTGCCGGCGAACGGCAGGTAGCGCGTCGCGCTGCCCTTGAGGATCCGCAACGCCTCCTCGACGTGCACGCCGCCCATCAGCAAATCGACGCCGAGGTCGCGACCAAGCGCGACCGAGCGCAATTCGGCCTCGCGCGTCGTCGCCACGACCTCCATCCACGGGGATGCCCCGGCGGCGCGAATGGCGGC
>JBAUXQ010000095.1:0-7236 GCA_049584355.1 Roseiarcus sp.
TCTTTGTCGACAACAAGGATACGCTCATCCGCATCCACGGCACCAACGAGCCGTCTGAAATCGGGGGACACGTGTCCTCAGGCTGCATCCGCATGCGCGACATGGACGCGATCGACCTCTATGGCCGCGTGCACGTCGGAACTCCGGTGGTGGTGATCAGCTAGCGGCGCGCCCCTTCGGACGCGGCTGGACATATCCTTCTTCTGTCGATATCCGTGCGAGCCGGCGTCCGGCGCGAGTTCAGCATCGTGAAATCGGGGGAAGATCGGAGAATGCGCGGACCCTTTCGGATCGAAGGCTTTGCGATCGCCTGTTTGGACGGCGCCATCGCCGACGTGACCGGGCTCATGCCCCATGCGCTCAAGCTCGAGGCTGATCAACGCTTCTTCGAAAAAGCGTTGGATGGCGTTGCGATCGTCGTCCACGGCCGCATGTCGCACGAGGGCCAGCCGAACTCGCCGAAGCGACGTCGATTGCTCCTGACACGGGCGGTAAAAGCGCTTGCCCGGCACCCGAACAACGCGAACACGAGATTGTGGAACCCCGGCGGCGCTTCGCTCGAGGAGGCCTGCGCGGCGGTCGGCTGCCGGGCAGGCAGAGTCGCCGTGCTTGGCGGCCCGGAAGCCTACGGTCACTTTCTGGAAATCGGCTACGACAGTTTCTACCTTAGCCGCGCCGAGAAGGTGCGCCTGCCAGGCGGCCTGCCGATCTTTCCCAGAAGCCGGCGCGCCGGCTGGCGCCACGAGAAAGTGCTTGCCGGCGCCGGTCTGAAGGCGGGCGAGCCTCGGCGGCTTGGAAAGGATGTCTCGCTCGTCGAGTGGCGGCGCGAGGGTTAAGCCAGATGAGCCCGATAGTTCGCTCCAGATAAGGGCTCCCCGGGGAGAAGCGAAGAGGGAATGCGACGCCGTGCCGTTGCGCGTGCGCTCTGCGCCTTCCAGGGCCGCGAGACACCCTCTACCACATCCGGAGGCGCCAGCTGGAGATCCGCCAGGCTCCTCAGCCTGCATTCACATGCCGCGACATGGACGCGACCGACCTCTATGGCCGCGTGCACGTCGGAGTCTGGGCCGGATAGGGGCGGGTCCCCGCAGCGATCATGTCGAAATCTTGTCGCCATGCGTACGTTGCATGGATAAGCGGGCGAGCCGGCGCCACAATCCCGCCGAGGTCAGGACAGGACGCATTGGCGCTGGAACAGGGATATTTACCGGCCGTAACAGGCACCGGAACAGGGAGCGCGTTCGTTTTCGCCACAATTGCCCCAATCCGCCTTTTGGCCGCGAAACCCATGTGGATGGCGCATGGCTGGGCCCCGGCGCTTTCGGACGAGCGACGCGTGATCTCTTCCCGAGGAGCAACGACACGGGTCGAGAATCAATAGGCATGGCGCCGAGAGTCCGCCTTGGGCGGAGAGCGGATAACGCCCAGGACGGCTCACAATGCCCGGTGTCGACGTCAAGCGGACATTGCGCAATGGCGGGCGGGACCTCGCAGTTGCGGCAAGCAGGCCTACGCGCTTCGCCCTCGAGAAGGACCGCAGTCCGCCCGAAGTGGGCAGACCGTCGGCTCGGGTCCCCACGCTTCTTGAATGCGTTTAACAGGCGATCCCGGCGGAGGTATCATGCCCGAGCGCCGCCTAACGGGGAATATTCATCAATGATGATCGGCCGTTGGAAGCTCGGCGCGCAACTCTCGACGTCCCATTCCTCTCGCGGCTCGCTCGATCCGTTCGGAATGTTAGAGACCGTGCGTCGCGTGCAGGACGCGATCGACCTCGATCTCCTTATTGTCGGCTTTCGAGAGTCGCCAGAAATCTTCCGCGAGTTCTGTGGTTCCCGCCGGCCGGTCGATGACATTCAGCTGTGGTACGGCGCGCTTTCCGACATTGAAGGCATGGACGAGTCGGACCTCGTCGTGAACTGGCGTGGCGAGCGTAGCCGCGGCTGGGGCGGCTGGGCCGAGAGGGGCGAGGTGGAAGAGACGTTCCGCTTCGCGTGCCCAAACAACCCGAACGTCAGAAGAAAGACAGTTCGGCGACTTCGCGAACTGCTCACCCAATACAGATTCGCCGGCGTCTTTCTCGACAAGATCCGGTTTCCCTCCCCCGCCAACGGTATCGACGAGGCGCTGTCCTGCTTTTGCGGTCACTGCCGGGACGCGGCGAAGGCTGCGGATCTTGACCTCGACGCAGTCATTGACACCCTCTCCGATCGCGCGGTCGACCCCTCGGCTTCGCGAGCCGACTCAGGGAGCAACACAGGTGTCGGGTGGCTCGATGCGCTGCTCGCTGGCAGCGGCGCCCTTACCCGTTTCCTACACTTTCGCGCCGACAGCGTAATGGCTCTCGTAGCGGAACTCGCGGACGACGCGCGGCGGATGGGGCGAAAAGTGTCTCTAGACCTGTTCTCGCCCTGCCTTGCTCCTTTGGTTGGTCAGGACTACCGGCTCCTCAAACACCACTGCGACTGGGCGAAGCCGATGACATATCGGTTGGCGCAGGGACCGGCCGGATTGCGGCTCGAGATCCCGGCGCTAATCGAGGGGGTCGCGAATCGCTTTGGCTTGGAAGAAGGTCGGATTGTGGAGTGGTCAGCACGCCAGGCCGGTTTCGACCAAAACATGCTTCAGGAGACGCGGGATCGGGCAGTTCCGATCCCCTTCATTCAGGCGGAGATCGACGCGGCCGTTCGCGCCTTTTCGCCGGTTCCCGTTTATTTCGGGCTGGAGCTCGTTCGCCAACCCGGCGTTATCGACATCGATCCCGTCCATGTTGTCGAGATGGTCAAGGCCGGCCGCGCGGCGAACGCGGCCGGCCTTGTGATCTCATGGGATCTGATGCACGCGCCCGCTGACTGCATCCAAGCGCTCGCCAAAGCTGCGCAACTTGGGTGAAGCATGAGCGCCGCGACAGACGATTGATCAACAGCCCCAAGCCGCCGGCGTTTTCTCGGCGTTCTCCTTCGTAATAAGGGGCAACGGGAGGAAATAGGGCTTCTGGATGTCGGCGTCCTTTCCATTAAAATGCAGCCACGCCATTTTCATCGCGTTGTACGCCTGCGGATAAGGATCTTGATCGACGGTGCCGAAAATTTTGCCGTCGTGAATCAGCTGTCGCACGTCCTGGGGGTAGTCGCCGACGATGAACTTGACCTCGTCGCGCCCGTTGCGGAGCGCAAAGTCAACAGCTGCGCTCGCCTCGGGACCCTGCATGATGATGGCGTCAAGCTGTCCCTTGGGAAAGCGGCTAAGGAGATCCTGCACGACGGCCAGCGCCTTCGCCGCGTCGAAGTCGTCGTTCACGCGCGCGACTTCCTCATATTGAGTATTCTTGGCGCGGAACTCGTCCCACCCCTTGGCGCGCAGGATTTGCGGCGAAGTTCCAGCAATGCCCATGACATAGGCGACCTTGGCCTTCTTGCCGCCGAAGGCCTGATCGAGCAGCTCGCCCTGGAGCCGACCGAACTCGACGTCGTCCGCGCCGACATAAGTGAGCACGTTCGCCTCGCTGCGCCCGAAGCCGGCTTTGTTGTTCACTTCGATCAGGGGAATTTGCGCATCGTTCACGAGCTTGATGCCGGGAATGATTCCGTCGCCGGAAGGCGTGAGAAGGATCAGGTCTTTCTTCTGCGCAATGAAATTCTGAAGATTGGCGAGCTCGGTCGCAACGTCGCCGCTGTTGCCGTCGACCAGGTCGTAGGTGAAGCCGAACTGTTTGGCGCCATCTTCGAGACCAGTCTTGAAGTTCGCGTAGAACGGCACTTTGAGGTACGCGACACTGACGCCGATCTTCTTGTTCGCCGGCGCAGGAGTTGGATTTTCGGATAGCCTTTGAGGTGGCGGACAGCTCAGTTTGTCCGCAAGCGCGGCCGGGATGAACGCCGAGAGAAGCCCCAAGGAAAGGACCCCGAGCATAAGCCCTTGTCTAAGGGCAGAACGCCGCGGCTGCGATTCACTCAAATTCATAGGTTCATTATGGGTCATCCCTGATTCCTCCCGGTTGGCGCCGTCGCTCGCCCGTCGTTCTTGTTGGTCTAAAAGACAGCGACGGCCATCATGCTAGCGCATCTCTAGTTTTTGCAAAACAGGCGCCAAGGCTGTTCATCCGGTTCTCATGAGCCGAACGCGCCTCGGCTGGAGTAACCGTCGAAAGCGACTGCGGCGATGAGGATAAGTCCGGTCGCGACCGGTTGCCAGAAAGGCGAAACGCCGAAAAGATTGAGGCCATTTGCTACCACTCCGAGGAGAAAGACGCCGACGATCGTACCGGTCATCCGGCCTCGGCCGCCTCCCAGCGGCGCGCCGCCCACAATCACCGCGGCAATGGCGGTGAGTTCGTATCCCAACGCCGCCTGCGGTGTTGCGCTTGCTGTCTGACCGACGAGGATGATGCCCGATATGGCAGCGCACGCTGACACAAGAACGTAGACGGCAAAGCGCACACGCGCGGTGTTGACGCCCATTTGGGCTGAGGCGACAGAATTGCCGCCGACAGCATAGACGTAATGGCCAAAGCGCGTTCGATGGAGGATAAATCCGAGCAAGACAGCGACGAAGAGGAAGAGAATTGCCGGATTGGGGATGCCGAACAGGCGTCCGAGGCCAAGCGTGGTGAACGAATAGGGGACGCCAAAGCGCGGAGAGGCGTTGGTGGCGACATAGATGAGTCCACGCACAACAGTCATCGTCCCAAGCGTCGCCACGAACGGATTGACGCCGAGATAGGCGATTAGTCCGCCATTCGTGGCGCCGACGAGAAGACAGGCCGCGACGGCGCCGACAATGCCGATAGGAATGCCGGGCGTCCCCAGTTCGATCATGAGCGTTGCGCCGACGACGCTGGCAAGAGCAGTCATCGACCCGACTGAAAGATCGAAACCGCCGAGAATTATCGCGAAGGTCATGCCGCAGGCGATGATTCCGATGATCGAGTTTTGCTGCAGGACATTCCGGAGATTCTGATAGGTCCCGAAGGTCGACGTCGTCACGAACATGCTCGCGACGAGCAGGATGAAGACAATGAGAATGCCGTGGCGTCGAACGACGGACAGCAATCTGCCCCAGCGCCGAAAGATCACGCCCCGGCCCCGGCCGAGGAGGCGGCGCCGGCGCCGGTGATCATGCTGACGATCTCGTCGGGATGGCTCCTCGCCTTATTGCGATAGCCGATAACGCGACCGCGGCGCATGACCCATATTCCATCTGTGATGCGAAAGACCTGATCGAGATTGTGGCTGATGACCAGTATCGTCAGCCCCTGCCGCTTCAGTTCGAAAATGACCTCTTCGACCGCCTTCGTCTCAGCGACGCCGAGCGCGGCTGTCGGCTCGTCCATGAGAATGAGTTTCGAGCCCCAAGCTCCAGCGCGCGCGATCGCCACAACCTGCCGCTGCCCGCCGGACAGCAATTCGACCGGCTCCGCGATCGGCGGCACATTGCCTATGAACCGCCTGAGCATCTCGCTTGTCTTGGAGAGCATGCTGCGCTTGTCGAGGATGTGAAGGAATTTCGGCCCAACGGTCAGTTCGCGGCCGAGATAGAGGTTCGCCCACACCGCGAGGTTTCCGGCGAGCGCGAGGTCCTGATAGACAGTCTCGACGCCCTGCTCGCGAGCATCTGCGGGCGAGGCGAAATTGGCAGGCTTCCCCAAGAACTCGATCGATCCGGAATCGGGCGTGAGCATGCCGCTGATCATCTTGATGAGGGTGGATTTTCCGGCGCCGTTGTCGCCGACCAGTCCCGTGATCTCGCCGGTCGGGAGCTGAAGTGTAACGTCCTTCAAAGCGACGACCGCGCCGAAGCTCTTGCTGACTCCTTCCATGCTGAGCAAAGCGTTCCGGGTATCCGTAGAACCGGCCATTATCGCTTAGCCTCAAGCGCCGCTAGCAGCGAAGCCCCTCTTCCGTCCATCAGCGCCATTCCCGGGAAGACGATTAGGCCCCCGATGTCGGATCGTCCGGCGACTTGCGAAAGCGTTTCGCTCCAGGCGACGTCCGACATCGGCGGTCCCCAATCGGCGACGAGGGCCGGGTCGTGGTTCGAATCGGCTTGCACGACTGGCAGCGTCTTTTCCCCAGCGATCGCGACCACGGGCGCCAACGTCGATGCAACCCACGCGGGCGGTTGGAGCAAGATGTTGTGGTAAAGCATGGGCGCCATCCAGTCGACCAGCGGCGCGAGATCTTTGATACGTTGGCCGGTCAACGGCTCCGTAAGCCCGTTAACATCCGGCACGACGTAGATTCCGAGTTCCGCGTCGGCATTCGCTTCCTTCAGCCCATCTCGCGCCGCGCCGACGAAATCGCTCACGACCTTGCATTTGAATTCGACCCAGTCGGCCAGTCGGTTTTTGCGAATCCAGGCGGCGCGCGCTTCTGTCGAATCGAGATCTGGCGGCAGCGCTCCTGTTCCTTTTTCAAACATTGCGAGCGTCGCCGCATCGAAACTTGAATCAAGCGGCCTTTGTCGCTCCGGCCTGAGCTCGATTTCCCAGTGCAACGGCCAACGGATGAAATCGAGAAAAAGCCCGTCGATGGGAAACGTCCGCGCGATCAGCCGGACCTGCGACAGCGCCTCGTCCTGGCGTCTGCGGTCGGTCGGCGACATTCCGACATACCATTCCATCTGCGGCCGGCGCGTCCCATTCTCGAGCACGGGCCATAGTTCCGGGCGCTCCCGTAGCGAGCGAAACCCGGAGGCATGGTCGGAGAAGCAGGCGACACCGGCGAAGAAGCGGAGTCCGGCGTTGTGCGCCGCGTCGACTGTGGAAAGCTCGTAACTGTCGCTCTCAGTCATGATCGCATTGACGCCGCAATCTCTCAAACGGGCCAGGTTTGAACTTGCGCGGGACCTATCCCCCCAGAACTCGGAGAAGACAAACGCGCCGACAATTGATTTCGACCGCAATTCGGACCCTTAATTCCCGCTCGAGATCGCCCTTCCCGCCTTTGCGATGTTACCACAAAGAAGTCTGGGCCGGCGGAAACCAGAACCAATGCCCTATCTTCGCGCAACCGTTCCGTTTGGTTATCAGCGCCGAAAGGTCCGCTAGGGGGTCGGATTTGATCAATTCGTCAGACCCCGGCAAATGACCGCTGTTAGCGCGAAGCAGACCTACGCCGAAACTGAGAACTTCCGCTTCGGGTCGAGACCGGACCAGTCTTATTGAATCTTGGCCCGGCCTCATCCGCATGCATGGCGCCAGCGAGCCTTCCAACGCCGCCGGGCGCGTATCTCGGG
>JBAUXQ010000096.1:0-3369 GCA_049584355.1 Roseiarcus sp.
TCTCGTCCGATTTCATCGTCGGCTATCCGGGCGAAACCGACGCCGACTTCGAGGCGACGCTGGCGCTCGTTCGCGCCGTCGGCTTCGCCTCGGCCTACGCTTTCAAATATTCCGCCCGCCCCGGAACTCCCGCCGCCGAGGCGCCCGGCCAGATCGATGCAGCGACCAAGGCTCAACGGCTGGCTCGGCTTCAGGTTGTTATCGAAGAACAATTGCAGGCTTTCAATCGGGCGACCGTAGGCCGGCGCTTCGAAGTTCTGTTCGAGAGGCCCGGCCGGCGCGAGGGCCAGGTCATCGGCCGCTCGCCCTATATGCAGGCCGTGTTCGCTGACGGGCCGAGGTCGCTGATCGGCGTCGTGGCCGAGGTCGAAATCATCGGCCTTGAGCCCCATTCGCTCCGTGGACGCGTTGTCTCGCCAGCGTCGTAAAGTTGGGATTTTAATGGCGTGCAGGATGATTCCAGGCCCGATGAGGACACAAGGGAGAGAGCTGATTTGAAGCCGCAGGACAGTTCGCCGACGCGCATCGCCGCAGCCCCCGTCGTCAGCAATCCGACGCTCCGCGAGTCCAAACCTGCAGAAATCGCCATCGCTTTTCCCGACAACGCCACCGCCTCGGTGGTGTTCGGCCATTACGATCAGAATATCGCCCGCATCGAGCGCAGCCTCGGCGTCTCCGCCTACGCCAACGGCAATCAGGTCGTCATCAAGGGTCCGCGCGAGGCGAGCGAGCAGGCGCGGCGGGTGTTCGAGATGCTCTACGAGCGCGTCAAGCTGGGTCAGCCGGCGAGCGAAGGCGACGTCGAGGGCGTCATCGCCGAGAGCGCCTATCAGGGGCTCTTGTTCCCCGGCGAGGACGCGTCCAAGGAAAGCTTTAGCATCGTCAAGACGCGCAAGCGCGGCGTCGTCCGCGCCCGCAGCGCCGCCCAGGATCACTATCTCGCGGCGTTGCGCAAGCATGAGCTGGTGTTCGCCGAAGGTCCCGCCGGCACCGGCAAGACCTGGCTCGCGGTCGGCCATGCCGTCTCGCTCCTCGAGCAGGGTCTGGTCGAGCGCCTGGTGCTGTCGCGCCCCGCGGTCGAGGCCGGCGAGCGGCTCGGCTTCCTGCCCGGCGACATGCGCGACAAGGTCGATCCCTACCTGCGCCCAATCTATGACGCGCTCTACGATTTCATGGATGGGCGGATGGTCGAGCGCGGCATTCAAACCGGCATGATCGAGATCGCGCCGCTCGCGTTCATGCGCGGGAGGACGCTCTCCAAGGCCGCGATCCTTTTGGACGAGGCGCAGAACGCCACCGCGATGCAGATGAAGATGTTCCTGACCCGACTCGGCGAGGGATCGCGGATGATGGTCAACGGCGATCCGACCCAGACCGACCTCGCGCCCGGCCAGAAATCGGGACTGGGCGATGCGATCGGGCTTCTCAAGGCGAACCCGCACATCGGCCACGTCCGCTTCACCCATGTCGACGTCGTGCGCCACGATCTCGTGCGCCAGATCGTCGAAGCCTACGAGCGCGTCGGCCGAGAGGGACAGCCGACCCTGGCCAAATGAAAGTCGCGCTCGACATCAGCGTTCCGTCGGGTCTGTGGCGCGGATTGCCGCGAGCGCGCGCCTTCGCGCGCGAGACGATCGCCGCGGCGGTCGCGGAGAGCGGATTGGCGCGCGAGGGTGAGGCGGAGGTCAGCCTCTGCCTCGCCGATGATGCGCGCTTGCGGGAGCTGAACCTGCGCTGGCGCGGCGTCGACAAGCCGACCAACGTGCTCTCGTTCCCCGCAGCGCTGCCTGGCCGCTTCGGCGAACCCGTCACGCTCGGCGATATCGCTTTGGCCTATGAGACGCTGGCGCGCGAGGCGAACGAGCTCGGGGCGCCGCTCGCCGACCACTATCGCCATCTCGTCGCCCATGGATTTCTCCATCTCATCGGCTACGATCATGGCTCGGACGAAGAGGCGGAGCGCATGGAGGCGCTCGAGTCCAGGATCATGGCGCGGCTCGGGGCGGCCGACCCCTACGCGCGCGAAGTCGTCAAGGCATGAAAGAGACGGAAGAGGGCGAACGGGCGCCGGAGACGCCGCCTGCAAATGGTTCGCGCGAGCAGCCTTCGGGGCTGTTCGAGCGGGTGCGGGCGCTGTTCGGCCTCGCGCCGGCGTCGGCGCGCGACGACATCGAGGATGTGATCGAGGAGAGCGCGAGCGAGGAGTTCACGCCGCAAGAGCGCGCCATCCTCAAGAACGTTCTCGCCCTTCACGACGTGCGGGTCGAGGACGTGATGGTGCCGCGCGCCGACGTCGTCGCGCTGGCGCTCGATACGCCGCTGAGCGAGGTTTTGGATTGTTTCCGCACCGCCGGCCACTCGCGCCTGCCGGTCTACGACGAAACGCTCGACGATCCGCGCGGCATGATCCACATCCGCGATTTTGTCGTCTTCCTCGCCTCCGATCCGCGCTTCGGGCTCATGACGGGACCTGAGCCGGCGGGCGCCGACGCCGAGACCGGACTCGACATGCCGCTCTCGGCGGCGCGGATCTTAAGGCCGGTTCTCTACGCGCCGCCGTCGATGCCGGCGCTTGATCTCTTGCTCAAGATGCAGGCGTCCCGCACCCATATGGCGCTTGTCATCGACGAATATGGCGGGACCGACGGCCTGGTCTCGATCGAGGACGTGATGGAATCGATCGTCGGCGACATCGAGGACGAGCATGACGAGGATGAGACGCCCGAATTGCGCCCCTCGGGCGACGGCGGCTTCTTCGCCGACGCGCGCGCCCCCCTCGACGCCGTTTCCCAGGCGGTCGGCTTCGATTTCGCCTCGCTCCCCGACGCCGAGGGCGTGGACACCATCGGCGGGCTGGTCACCGCAGTGGCCGGCCGGGTTCCGAACCGCGGAGAGATTTTGACCGGCCCGGGCGAATTCGAATTCGAGGTCCTCGACGCAGACCCCCGCCGCATCAAGCGCCTCAAAATCTGGCCGCTTTCGGCGCGCGTTATGAAGCCGCCCGCTACGCCGATCGCGATTGACGCCAAGCCGCGCGACCCCGCGTAGGCCGCCGATCGCGCCGGCTCGCCGCCTGCCCAGGTTCGCCGCTCCGAGGCGGCTTGATAAGACTAGTGACCTGACTAGTCTGATCGATCCGAGGAGGCGTGGGGTGAAGAGCTGGCCGGTTCAGGATGCGAAAGCGCGATTCAGCGAGATGCTGGAGACCTGCCTGAACGAAGGGCCGCAACTGATAACCAAGCGCGGCGCCGGCGCCGCCGTTCTCGTTCCCCTGAAGGACTGGCAAATGTTGAAGCGCGCAGCCAAGCCCACGCTCAAGGAATTGCTGCTCGCCGACGTCGCGCGGGGAGAACTGAACGTCCCCGAGCG
>JBAUXQ010000097.1:0-2255 GCA_049584355.1 Roseiarcus sp.
TGGAGCCCGAAGTATTTTCCCCCGCAGCTCGTCCAGCACGCCAACGGCCAGCTGAAAACCAAGATGCTGTTCGGCTCCGATTGGCCGCTCATCGCCCCCGACCGATGGATCAAGGATTTCCTCGAGGCCGGCTTCAAGCCGGAGGTGCATGACCTCATCCTGAAGCAAAACGCCATCCGCGCGCTCAAGATCGCCGCGTAGACGCGTCGCGCGATGACGGCTTTTCGATGGATCGACGGCGCAAGCGGCGAGGTTGTCGCCGACGGCAAGCGCCTGGAGGCGGTCGCCTACGGGCCGCCGCCGGACGAGGCGCCGACGATCGTCATGCTGCACGAGGGGCTCGGCTGCGTCGCGCTCTGGCGCGACTTTCCGGCGCGCCTCGCCGCTGCGACCGGTTGGGGAGTCTTCGCCTATTCGCGCGCCGGCTACGGCCGGTCGGAGCCGGTCGCACTCCCGCGCCCGCTCGACTACATGACGCGCGAGGCCTGTTCCAGCCTGCCCATTGTGCTCGAGGCAATCGCCTTCAAGCGTGGAATTCTGCTCGGGCACAGCGACGGCGCGTCGATCGCGGCGATCTACGCCGGAGAGCTTTTCGCCGACCGCGTCGACGGCCTCGTCCTGATCGCGCCCCACGTCTTCACCGAGGCGCCGGGCCTGGCCTCGATTGCGGAAGCGCGCCGCGCCTATGCGGAGGGCGACCTGCGCGCCAGGTCGGCCAAATACCACGCCGATGTCGACGTCGCGTTTTGCGGCTGGAACGGCGCCTGGCTCGATCCCTCGTTCAAGGCCTGGAACATCGAGGACGCGGTTCGACGCTGGCGCGTCCCGGCGCTTCTGATCCAGGGCGTCGACGATCCTTATGGAACGCTGGCGCAGATCCGCGCGATCGAAGCGCGATCGCCCGCGCCGGTTGAAAGCCTCATCCTCGAACGTTGCCGTCATTCGCCCCATACCGAGCAGCCGCAAGCAACGCTCGACGCGGTCGTCGGGTTCTGCGTCAAGGTCGGCAGCGCGGCTTAGCGCCCTGCCGCACGCCTCGCCGTCTACTCGGCCGCCTGAGCGGCCGGCAGCGAGTCGGTGGTCAGGTCCACCGTGACGTCGCCGGCGAGAACCCGCCGGGCGAGCGGCGCGTCGAGATCGCTCTCCCAGGCGGCGATGACGACCGTGGCGACGCAGTTGCCGATCAGATTGCCGAGCGCCCGCGCCATACCGACGAACCAGTCGATCGACAGCAGGAGCACCAGCCCGATCGCCGGAATCGCCGGCACGGCGTTGAGCGTCGCCGCCAGGATGACGATGGCCGAACCCGGCATGCCATGCGCGCCCTTGGAAGTGATGAGCGAGATTCCGAGCACCAGCATGAGGTCGCCGAACGACAGCGGCGTGTTGGTCGCCTGGGCGATGAACACCGTCGCCAGGGTCAGATAGATCGAAAACGCGTCGAGATTGAACGAATAGCCGGTCGGCACGACCAGCCCGACCACCTCCGGCCTGACGCCCATCGCCTCGAGCTTGCGCATGATCTGCGGCAGAACCGCGTCGGACGAGGCAGTCGCGAGCACGATGGTCAACTCCTCGCGGAAATAGGCGAGGAAGCGGAAGATGTTGAGGCCGGCGGCGAGCTTAAGCACAGTCCCGAGGACCACGACGACGAACAGCGCAACCGCTATCCAGAACACCACGACCAGCGAAGCGAGCTCTTCGAGCGAACGCACCCCGTATTTGCCGACCGTATAGGCGACGGCTCCGAGCACCCCGAGCGGCGCCAGGCGAACGATCAGGCCCATGGCCCGGAACAGGACCTTGGACGTTGCATCGACCAGTTCGGCAACCTGCTTCGCCGGCTCGCCCACCAGAGCCAGGCTGACGCCGAAGACGATGGCGAAGAACAACACCTCAAGGACGTCGTTGCGGGCGAAGGCGTCGAACGAGGTTGAGGGAATGATGTTAAGGATGAAGCTGCCAAAGCCTCCGCCCTTGAGCTTATGGGCGTTCTCGGCATAGGCGCTGAGCGCATTGGCGTCGAGGCTCGCGGTGTTGATGTTCATCCCGACGCCGGGGCGGATCACATAGGCAAGGATCAGCCCGACCGCGAGCGCGACCGTGGTCATGACCTCGAAATAGATCAACGCCTTGCCGCCGACCCGCCCCACTTTCTTGAGATCGCCAGCGCCGGCGATTCCGTGAACCACGACGCAAAAGACGATCGGCGCCACGATCATCGAGATCAGCTTGAGAAAGGCGTCGCTGAAGAA
>JBAUXQ010000098.1:0-4193 GCA_049584355.1 Roseiarcus sp.
GTCTGTCGACCTGCTTGATGGCGTGCTTGGTGAGCCGACATCGCGCCTGAGCCAAGGCGTGGCCGATGACCGAAACGGCGAGCGAAGCGCTCGTCATGACCCCGAGCGTGGCGCCGGCCAACGAATCAATGCGCTTGGAGTGCACATCCCCAGCGAAAATCGCTCTCAGATAATCACGAATGAATTCAATACGATCGCCAAAATGATGCATCGCGCCCGCCGCTGCCCGAGAGTTCTCGTCGCGACGACTTGCTCATGAATTCTGGCCAATCTGAGTCAGAAAAAATGAGGGGATTCGTGAGGAGATGCCTGGGTTTGGCGAAATCTGAGTGGATCGAAAGATGCCCTCCGCGTTCGATCTGATGAAGACCGCCGCCATCGAAGAAGGGATCCGATATCAACGGCCCTTCCCCGGTAAGAGTTTCAAGGGACTTCAGGACAGTCGCTGAGTTCAACTGATACATCAAATCGCGAATAGGGGGCGGCGCCCCGTCTACGTTATTCGAGGCAAGCTTGACCTGGTATGCCTCCTTGATGCGTTCATTCCAAATGTCCGAGTCTGGGCGCGGAAAAGCCTCTATTACTGTCTCCAATACGCTGACCGGCAGAAAATTGTCGATAACGATGTGCGGGTAAGGCTCAGCGGAACGATAGGCTTCAGCGCTCTTGTTGAGATTACTCCGAATTGTCGGCAACAATTCCATCACACCCTCCGTCGTCAATACGGACTTGCCCGGTGAGCTTTAGCAACCGCCCAAGGCTCCGAACTCCTCGTGGAGCATCGACCAGCGGTCAAAATCGAGCCTCAGGCCCAATCGTTCGACCGACCCCGCAGGGTCCGCTGCGCCGGGAACCCCAATGCGCTAGCCGGGACTGAATACAGGAACCACGCGTCAGGGTCTACAAAATTGTGCTTATCCGGCGCCGGTCAAAGATGCGCACAACGCTTACGGAAACAAAGACAAGTCAAGGCGAATTTCGTTTCGGCGCCGCGCGAGATGTGTCTCGCGGCTCCGGGAGGCCGCTCAGTCCTCGAACGGCAACCCGGCATATTGTTCGGCGACCATGGCCCGAGCGTGCTTCGAGCGATGGAGATGGTCGAATTCGCTGAGCTTGATCCTGGTCTCGAATGCGTCGTCATCGGGAAAGACGTGCAAGAGCTTGGTCAGCCACCATGAAAAGCGCTCCGCCGCCCAGACGGGTCTCAGCGCCATGTCCGAATAGCGTTCGAGATAGCGGTCGTCGCCGTTGGCGAAATGCGCAGCGAGGGCGCGCTGGAGATAGAAGACGTCCGAGATCGCGAGGTTCAAGCCCTTCGCCCCGGTCGGCGGGACGATATGGGCGGCGTCGCCGGCGAGAAAAAGCCGGCCGTAACGCATCGGCTCGGCGACGAAGCTGCGCAAGGGGGCGATCGACTTCTCGATCGACGGGCCGGTGACGATCTTGCGCCCGATGTCGTCCGGAAAGCGCCGTTTCAGTTCGTCCCAGAAACGGTCGTCGGGCCAGTCGGCGATCTCAGTATCGAGGCTGCATTGGATGTAGTAGCGGCTGAGCCTCGGATTGCGCAGCGAGGAGAGCGCGAAGCCCCGCTCGTGCCGGGCGTAGATGACGTCCCCGACCGGCGGCGTTTCCGACATGATTCCGAGCCACCCGAACGGATAGGCGCGCTCGAAGACCCTGAGCGTCTCCTTCGGGATGCTCTGCCGCGATACGCCGTGGAATCCGTCGCAGCCGGCGATGAAGTCGCATTCGAGCGTCTCCGTCACCCCGCCTTTGTCGTAAGTCACCTTCGGCGCGGCTTGGGTCAGATCGTGGAGGCGAACATTCCCCGCCTCCTCGACGATCCGCCCGCCGTCGCGGTCCCTGATTCGGTAGAGCTCCTCGGTGATCGCGGTCTGCCCGTAGGACACCATCGGCTTGCCCGCGTAGGTCTTGGTGTCGATAAGAAACGGCTCGCGGCCCTGCCAGACTATCCAGCTGCCGTCATGTTCGCGACCTTCCCGGTCCAGCCTCTCCTCAAGCCCTGACTCTCGAAAGAGCTTCACCGATCCAGGTTCGAGCACACCGGCGCGAATGCGCGTGAGCACATACGCCTTGGTCTGTCGTTCGAGGACAACGTTGTCGATCTTGTGCAGGTGAAGGAGATGGGACAGCAGGACGCCAGCCGGCCCGCCGCCGATGATCGCGACTTGAGTGCGGCGCATGATCCCTCTATCTCCGGCTTAATGTGCGACTCGCTGCGAGCAGCCGCTCGCGCGCGTCGTCACGGCCCTCCCTCGCCCGGTCGGGCCGAACCATCATCAAGAAGCACACCCATCATCAGCGCGTCCTCCTCGCCCGTGTTGATCCACGCATGGTTGGTCCCGCGTTGGATGACAACGTCGAACGGCTCGAGATCGCGCTCCTCCTTGTCCAGAACGAGCCTGACCTTTCCGGAAAGGAGGACGATGTAGTCTGTCGTGCTGGTCTGGTGCATGCCAGGGCTCTTGCTGACGTCCCGACGCGTATGCGCGGCATTCATCGCCGCGAACACCTCCGCCATCCGCAGCTCGCGCTGCTCTCCGCTCATTCCGACAAAGGCAGATGCTGGCGGCAGCCGAATAAATCTGAAAACGGAGCCGCCCGCGGGTGGCTCGAGACCTCTCGACTTCGTCGCGTGGTCGACACGATCCGTGTGGTTGTGCGGTCCAGCGGTCGTGACCCACATTTCGGTCAGCACGGTCGCCAATTCTTTTGTCGCCGGCTCGTCGAGCTGGACCTCCGACCGGCCATTCGCGTCATTGGCGGTGACGATGCGTCGAAATGGCTTCGGCATTCTTCCTCCCGTGCGCCGACCCGTCCGCGCGTTCTCTGCGACCATGTAGTTAAATTCGTGCCGCGCTGGCAAGACGCCGACCCGGGCGATCGCAATCGCTGATCGAGCCTAAACCTGCCGCCCCGCCAATCCAACCGCCTCGAGCGCCCCGGCCTGGCGTCGCGCGACCGCCGCTTCGTCGAAGCCGGCGATCGCGTCCTCGTAGATGCGATGAAAGTTGAGCCGTGCGCCAAGGCGCAGGAATGCGCCGCCGAGGCCGATCGTCGCCCGTTCGAGAAACACGAACTCACGCGGCACTGGCAGGCCCCCGCCCTCCGCCTTCAAGGCGCGCATGACCTCGCCGATCTCGCGGCGCCCGTATTCGGACGGCTTGACGCCGTCGGCGGCGCTGCGCACGCGATCGTCGAGAATGGGGCCGCACATGAATCGCGCCCAGATGGTCATCGCCTCAGTCATCCCGGGGGTGAGCTTATTGAAGCCCCACATCGCATAGGCGTCGGCGATGCGCGCCTTGTCGTCCGCCTTCAGCGCCTGATAGAGCTCGACCACGCCGCGCACGAACCGCGGCGGAAAGATGCGCACGCAGCCATAATCGAACAGGTTGAGGCCCTCGACGCTGCGCTTCGCCCCCTCGCCGGACGCGGCGACCGTGTAATTGCCGAGATGCGGATCGCCGTGGATGACGCCGTAGCGGAGGAACGGGCGCCACCACGCCTCGAATAGCCCGACCGCGATGGCGTCGCGCGCCTCCTGGGGAGCCGCCTCGAAGGCGACGAGCGGCTCGCCGTCGAGCCATTGCAGTGTGAGCAGCCGCCGGGTCGAAAGGCTCTCCTCGACCCGCGGGACGCGCACGAACGGCCGGTCGGCAAGCATGACGCGATAAAGGCGGGCGATCTTCGCCTCGCGCTGATAGTCGAGCTCCTCGCGCACTCGCTCCCTGATTTCGCTCGCGATCTCGCGCGTGTCGATCGGGGCGCCCATGCGGCGGCGAAGCGAGAACAGAAGGTCGAGGTTTGAGAGGTCGGTCTCCACCGCCGAGGCCATGTCGGGATACTGCAGCTTGCAGGCGAGCTGTTCGCCGCCAAGGTTCGTGGCTCGATGGACCTGACCGAGCGATGCAGCCGCGGCGGGCTTGAGGTCGAACTCGGAGAAACGGTCCCGCCAGTTCGGCCCAAGCTCAGCCTGCATCCGGCGGCGCACGAAAGCCGCCCCCATCGGCGGCGCCTGCGACTGGAGCCGCATCAGTTCGGCCGCGAAATCGGCCGGCAGCACGTCGGGGATCGTCGACAGCATCTGCGCGACTTTCATCAGCGGGCCCTTCATCGAGCCCAACGCGGATGCGAGCGCCTTGGCGTCCGTCGCGCGGCCGCCCCCGCGC
>JBAUXQ010000099.1:0-6532 GCA_049584355.1 Roseiarcus sp.
CTCGTGCGCCGCGACGCCCCACGCCTGGCGGATCTCGGCGACCCGGCGCCCGCTCACCCGTTCGGGCTGCAGCTTCGTCAGATCCAGTCCCGGACGCACGACCCTGAGGCGCAAGCGCGCGGCGGGAAATAGGCCGGCTCCGCGCCTTGCTGCGAATTCCGACGCGGCGATGACGAAATCGCCCTCGGCGACAGCGGTCTCGAAGCTGGTGCGCGGCGGCGAGCGCACGCCATCGCCATGCAGCGAAGTGACCAGCGGACGCTTGGCCTTGCGGCAGGCCTTGACCGCCGCCCAGGCCGCCCAGCGTGAGCGCGCATGCACGAGGTCGACCCGCTCCGAGGCGATGATGCGCTGAAGGCGGCGCATGTTGAGCGTCATGGCGAGCGGATTCTTGGTCGCCGCCGGAAACTGGACGAAGAGGCCGCCGATCGCCTGCAGTTCGCCGGCCAGCTCGCCGGAATCGCTGGCGACCAGCGCCCGCGCGCCGGTTTCCGCCAGCGCCGCGGTAACCGCGAGCGTCGCCCGTTCGTCGCCGCCGGCGTCGACGGGAGGGACGATCTGGAGGATCGTCCGGCCGGCGAGCGGCGCGTTCGCCCCGCGGCCGAACGGAGTGAGCGCGTCGACGCTCATGGGCCGCCGCCCCGCCTTGAAGCGGGGGAGCGGTTGACTCGCCGCGCCTGCTCGGCCAAGCCCGCCCCGCCGCGAGCGCCGAGACCCGAGTTCTTAAAGGCGCGGTCCGCGGGTCGCATCATCGGCAGCGAGCTCAAGGTGTCGGACGGACAGCCGCAGGTCTTCGTCGTGGGAGAATCCCCGAATCAACGGCGTATCGCCTTTCGCCGCCGCGCGCCAGTGCGCACCGGCAGCCCAGGCGTCGTTTGGCTCAGCGGCTATCGCTCCGACATGGACTCGACCAAGGCGACCGCCCTCGACGCCGAGGCCGGGCGGCGCGGCCTCGGCCTCCTGCGGTTCGATTATTCCGGCCATGGCCGCTCCGATGGGCGGCTCGAGGATGGGACGATCTCACGCTGGCTCGAGGAAGTTCTGGCGCTGGTGCGGGCCGAGACCGAGGGGCCGCAGATTGTCGTCGGCTCGTCGATGGGCGGCTATCTCGCGCTCCTCGCCGGCCGCGCGCTCGATGAGGCAGGCGAGACGGAGCGCATCAAGGGCCTGATTCTCATCGCGCCCGCCGTCGACTTCACCGAAGCGCTGATCTGGGCCAGGGCCTCGGACGAGGCCAGGCGCGCGATCATGGAGAAAGGCGTATGGCGACGGCCGTCAGCCTATTCGAGCGAGCCCGATCGCTTCACCCGGGCGCTGATCGAGGACGGGCGCAAGCATCTTCTGCTCGGCGGCATGATCCGCACGCGCGCGCCAACCGTCGTGCTGCAAGGCATGCAGGACCCTGACGTGCCTTACACACATGCCCTGGCGTTGATGCAGCGGCTCGGCGGCGACCCGGCGACCCTGACCCTCATCAAGGACGGCGATCACCGCCTCTCGCGCCCGCAGGACCTCGAGCTCCTGTTCGACGCGCTGGGACGAATGACCTAGAGCGCGCCTCCTCTCCCGCCAAGCGGGACAAGGGACTCACTCCCACGTCGCGCCGAAGCGGTGCAGGTTGGCGCCATGGACCTTGAGCCAGACCTCGGCGCGGTCAGTGCCGGGATGCAGGCGCCGCGCGAGCTTCCAGAACAGGGCCGAATGATTCATGTGCACGATATGGGCGACCTCGTGCGCGGCGAGATAGTCGAGCACGAACGGCGGCGCGAGAATCAGGCGCCAGGAAAAATTCAAGCCGCCGGTCGACGAGCACGAGCCCCAGCGGCTGACCGTATCGCGCAGCACGATGCGCCGCGGCTTGACGCCAAGCTGCTTCGAGTGGCGCGCCACCGCCGCCTCGAGATCCTTGCGCGCCTCGCGCTTGAGGAAGTCGGTGACCCGGCGCGCCACATGCGGCCGCTCGCCGGAGACGCAGATGAGCGGCCCGCGTTCGCTCGCCTCGAGCCACACGACGCCGCGCTCTGCCGGCCGATGCACGATGCGATGATCGACGCCGCGCAACGGCGTCACCGCGCGCGGCTCGAATGCGACCGGTTCGGGAAGCCGCGCCAGCCGCGTGCCGATCCAAGCGGCGTGACGCTCGGCGAACTCGCGCGCCGCCTTGAGCGACGAGCGCGACGGCATCGTCAAGAGCGCATCGCGCGTCGCCGTTCGAACCCGCAACGTAAATCGCCGCGAGGTGGCCACACGCTTCAGCGCGACACGATAAATCTCGCCGTCGTGGGCAACCTCGATATGCGCCGCCTGCTCCGGCGCCTGGCGTTGGAAAAGACGCAGCATCCCGCCAAATCCCACGGCCCAAACTTTGGAAACACGCCGGCAGCCCCGCGCCGCCGGCAAGCCCCTTTCGCCTTGGGCGAATCCTAGTCCAGGCCCGCCCCGAGTCGCCAGAGGTTTTCGCAGCAAAATTCGCGGTTCAGCTTAATCGGACGCTCACGGCCCGGACCGGCTTCAGCTGGACCGGAAGACCGGCGGCGATGAACACCACGGCGTCGCAGGCCTGGGCGATCTCCCGGTTCACCCGCCCCTGCCAGTCGCGAAATTCCCGGCCAAGCTTGTTGTCTGGCACAATCCCCAGTCCAACCTCGTTTGAAACGAGGATCGCCGGGCCGGCGAGCACGCCGATCGCCAGAGCCAACCCGGCGACGGCGGCCCCGGGTTCCCGCCCGGCCAGCATCAGATTGCTCAGCCAAAGGGTCAGGCAGTCGACGACCACGACCCTGCCGGGACGCGCCTCGGCGCCAAGCGCCCGCGCGATCTCGAACGGCTCCTCCAGAGTCGCCCAGCCCTGACCCCGGTGCGCCCGGTGCCGGGCTATGCGGGCCGCCATCTCCTCATCCCCCGCCTCGGCTGTCGCCAGATAGAGCCGCTCAGATCCGTATGCCTCGGCAAGGCTCTGCGCATAGGCGCTTTTTCCCGACCGCGCGCCGCCGAGGACCAGCAGGCTGCGGACGCGGGGCGGAGTGTCATCCTCTTGTGCCATGTCTATCCGGTGAAATCTGCCGGCTTTGCGCCCGGATCGCAAATGAGGAAGCGCTCGTTCGGCATCCACCAGACCTCATCGGGATGAAATCGATCGATCGCTTTCCAGTCGAAGCCGCATTTGTGATACTCGAGCCACACGACCCGCCCGGCGCGTTGCAGCGCCATCCGGGCGAAATAGTCCTGGGTGAATGAATCGCCGAACACCATGATGGTCGGGCCGGGCCTGTCCAATGTGCCGACGAAGTCGCTGACCGGATCGGCCGTCAACAGTTCTGTCCGCGCGGCGGGCAGGGTCAAGTCCTCGACGGTCTCGGTCGCGTCTTCCCCGAGCATCCGGGCGAGGTCGCCGCCCTCGCGGACCTCCGGCTGACCAAGCGAGGACTTTGGATCGAGCCGCCAGTCGGGGCGGCCGTCCGCCTCGACGATGGCGTTGAACGCCGCCAGGGCGCCGCGCGCCGTCCAATGCGAGTCGTGCATGTAAAAGACGGGCCCCCCGGAGCGCGCCGCCTCGACCGCCGGGCGAAGGTCGACCGCGTGGACGCCATGCGCCGCGAGCCCGTCGAGCAGCAGGTCGTACTCGGTTCGCCGTCCGCCGTTTTGCGCCCAGTTGGGCAGATCGTCGGCATAGGTCGTGGCCGCGTTCGGCGGCACGGCGACGAGAAACTTGACGCCGCGAGCCTTGAGCGCCGCATTCATGCGCGCGAGCAGATCGACCGTGTCGGACACTCTGTGGTCGCGCACAAGGAGCCCGGCGCTTTGCTGCACCGCCTCCTGGCCGAGGTAGAAGAGGCGGCCATCGCGGCCGACCAGTACGGTATCATTGCCGAAGCCCAGGAGCGGCTTGGTCAGATCCTTGTGAGCCCGGATCAGAGCCTGACGCAAGCCGAAGTGATCGCCGAGGAAGGCGTCGATGCGGGACGATAGCGTGAGCCAGTCGTCGCCGGCGGCGGGAATCGTCGGCGCCGGAGCGAGATACCGGCCCTCCTTGAGAATCGCCGCCGGCGGGTCCGGCCGCACCACTCCCAACACCAGCGGGGTCGCCAGAAGCAGGAAGACGACGATGGCGAAATATCGACGATGGCGACGCACCAGGCCGAATCGGGAGCCGCTCGATGAGCGGGCCGCGGCGCTGATGTCGGCGGCTGCGTCGGCGCGAGAAGGCGTCACGGGGTCGGCTTCTATCCGCTGTCCGCGAGATGCGAAAGCGCCGATCTCACCGCCATTCGACCCTCAGCGCCTCAAGCCCATGAAAATGGAACGTGTCGCGGTAGCGCGGCGGCTCGGCGAGGCGCAGGCCCGGCAGGCGGGCGAACAGGATCGGCAGCGCGACGCCAAGCTCGAGCCGCGCCAGCGGCGCGCCGACGCAGAAATGAATGCCGGCGCCGAAACTCACATGCGGATTCGGCGACCGCCTGCCGTCGAAGGCGTCGGGATGGGGAAAGCGCGTCGGATCGCGATTGGCGGCGCCGAGAAGAAGGCCGATCCTGTCGCCCTTCCTAAGCCGCACGCCGGCGAACTCTGCGTCTTCCAGCGCGTGGCGCTGAAAGAGGTGAAGCGGCGGGTCGAGCCGGAGCAGCTCCTCGACCGTCGCCGCAGTCGCGCTTTCGCCCGCGAATGCGAGCCGCGGGTCGACGCCCTCCTCGAGCATCGTCTTCACCCCGTTGCCGATCGCCTGGACCGTCGCCTCGTGGCCCGCGTTCAGGAGCAGGATCACCGTCGCAACCAGTTCGTCCTCGCTCAATCTTCCGCCGTCGCTTTCGGCGATCAGGAGCTGGCTGATGAGATCGTCGCCGAGGTCGCCGCGCCGCGCACGCGCAAAGCCGCGGACGAAATCTGCGAACGCCCGCGCCGCCTCGGCCGCGCGCTCCTCGACTGCGCGGTCAACGCCGAATTGGTACATGGCGACCATCCGGTGCGACCAGTCGACGAGTTCGCCCCCCATCTGGCGCGGAACGCCGAGCAGGTCGGCGATCACGGCGACCGGAATGGGAGCGGCGAACTCGGCGATGAGATCGGCCGAGCCCTCGTGCGCGAAGCCGTCGATCCGCTCATGGCCAGCGTGGCGATGCGCGGCCCGAGCTTCTCGATCCGGCGCGAGACGAAGGCGCGATTGACGAGGTTGCGCAGCCTTGTGTGCTCGGGCGGCTCAAGCTCGAGGATCGAATGGCGCTCGAGCGCGTCGAACGGCTGAAGATGGGGCTTCGGCTCGGGCCAGCCCAATTCCGCCCGGCTCATCAGGTGCGTTATCTGGCGGCCGAAACGGCGGTCGCGCAACAGCGCCGAGACGTCGGCGTGGAGGGCGAAGCACCAGAAGCCGTAGTCCTCCCAGAAGAACACGGGCGAGGCTTCGTGGATCGCGGCATAGGCGCGATAGGGATCGTTGAAGAAACCGGGGTCGCGCGGATCGAGGCGCACGCCGCGCCGCGCGACGTCTAACGCTGGCGTCATGGCCGTCCTTACGGCAGGAGTCGTCCGAAGGAAATCGTCGATTGCGGGGTGAAATGGATCTTGCGGCCAGACAAACAGAAAAGCCGACAATTGCTTGCTTTAATCAGAAGACATCGCTATTCTGGCCATTGTTCTCGGGGTCCGGACTTCTGGGTCGACCCGAGGCGGATCGCTTGTTTGAGGAGCGGGCGGGACGTCCAGGCCCGCCAGAGCCCAATCGGGACGTAAGCGTCTGAAATTGCTGAGTCGCCGGCCACGAAATGCATTTTGATTTTGTTGCGGCGTCCTTTGATTTTGTTGCGCCGGATTTGGATTTCGTTGCGGCGGACTTTGATTCTGATGCGGCGCATTTGGAATTCGTTGCGCGAAACGCCTACCCCAGCGGATACGCGGCCTCGACCACATAGGGTCCGCCGCCCGTCCCGTCGCGGGCCGAATAGAGCACGAAGCGATCGGCCGTGAACGCTTCCGCTTGAAGCGCGCCGCGAGCGGCGAGGTAGTCGGCGACCGCCGCCTGGCCCACCCCGCGCAGCCGCGCCAGCGTCACATGGGGCGTATATTTGCGGGCCTCGGGCTCGAGGCCGATCCGCCTCAGGCGCCGCTCCTGCTCGGCCTGCAGGTCCATCAGCGCCGGGTCGGCTTTCACCTTTGCGACGATGGCGCGCGGCCTGTCGCCGCCGAACCAGCTCAGGCCCTCGAAGCGAACGGTCGCTTTCGGCCGGCGGATGTCGCCGAGCGTCTCGACGATGTCATGCGCGGCGCGCCCGTCAACGTCGCCGATGAATCTCAGCGTGACGTGATAGTCCCCAGCCTGGAGCCAGCGCGCGCCGACGACGCCGCCGCGCGCGAGCGCCATCTGCGTGGCGACGCGCTCGGGCAATTCGAGCGCGGTGAACAAGCGAGGCATGATGCGGCCTTGCTATCCACGAACGGAGCGCGCTCACCCTCACCCCAGCCCTCTCCCGCAAACGGGAGAGGGGACGCGCCCCTTCTCCCGCTCGCGGGAGAAGGTGGCCCGAAGGGCCGGATGAGGGCCCTA
>JBAUXQ010000100.1:0-1510 GCA_049584355.1 Roseiarcus sp.
GGCGGAGGCCGAGTCCGGTGCGCTGGGACCGGATGCGGCCTTCGACGCAGCCGATCGGTTTCTGGCCGAGGCGCCCGAGCCGAAGTTGCCGTTCAGCGGCGCGGACCTGATCGCGCGGGGCGTCGCCGGCGGGCCGCGCATCGGCCAGACGCTGCGCGCCTTTCAGTCGCTTTGGATCCGGGCGGGCTTTCCTGGGGAGCCAGAGACCCTGGCCCGCCTGCTCGACCAGGCCGTCGCGGAATTGGCCCGGAGAGAGGCGCCAACGTAGCATGGCTTCATTTATCGCCACTAACGATGCGGGTGGAGAAGCAGGCCACCACCTCCCACGTTCTGCGAGCTCCGTGGGTCGTCCTTCCGGATCATCGGCGCGAGGCAACGCAAATGAAAAAGATCGGCTTCCTTTCTTTTGGGCACTGGACGCCTTCGCCTCAGTCGAAGACCCGCTCAGCCTCCGACGCCCTTCTGCAATCCATAGATCTCGCCGTCGCGGCTGAGGAACTGGGCGCGGACGGGGCCTATTTTCGCGTCCATCACTTCGCCCGACAGCTCGCCTCGCCCTTCCCGCTCCTGGCCGCGGTGGGCGCGAAGACCCGCCGCATCGAGAT
Source organism: Roseiarcus sp. (assembly GCA_049584355.1). Lineage (GTDB taxonomy): Bacteria > Pseudomonadota > Alphaproteobacteria > Rhizobiales > Beijerinckiaceae > Roseiarcus. Next base: position 606 of record JBAUXQ010000100.1, read on the forward strand.
CGGCACGGCGGTCATCGACATGCGCTACGAGAACCCGCTCTATATGGCCGAGGACGCAGGCGCGGCCGACCTGATCGCCGGCGGCCGCCTGCAGCTCGGCATCAGCCGGGGCTCACCCGAGCAAGTGATCGAAGGGTGGCGCCACTTCGGCTACAGTCCGGCGGAGAGCCAGAGCGACGCCGATATGGGCCGGCGCCACGCCGAGGTCCTGCTAGAGGTGCTGCGCGGCCAGGGTTTTGCTCAGCCGAACCCCCGCCCGATGTTCGCCAACCCGCCGGGCCTGCTGCGACTCGAGCCCTATTCCGAGGGCCTGCGCGACCGGATCTGGTGGGGCGCCGGCTCCAACGCCACCGCGACCTGGGCGGCGAAGCTCGGCATGAATTTGCAGAGCTCGACGCTCAAGGACGACGAGACCGGTGAGCCATTCCACGTCCAGCAGGCTGCCCAGATCCGGACCTTCCGCGCCGCCTGGAAAGAGATTGGCCACGGGCGCGAGCCACGGGTCTCGGTAAGCCGCAGTATTTTCCCGCTGATCGATGATCGGGACCATGCCTATTTCGGGCGTGACGGTCAGGAAGAGGACCAGATCGGCTTTATCGACCAGAAGACTCGGGCGATCTTCGGCCGCGGTTACGCCGCTGAACCGGACCGCCTCGTTGAAGAGCTCAGAAAGGACGAGGCCATCGCGGAGTCCGACACGCTGCTTTTGACCATCCCCAATCAGCTGGGGGTCGCATATTGCGCCCACGTCATCGAGGCGATCCTCAAACACGTCGCCCCAGGCCTTGGCTGGCGTTGACGCTTGAGCCGTGGAGAAAAACCCTAAGCTTTATCAGTCGGTTAGCGGATGATTGGCAATGGTGCTGCAAGAGAGGATTGAACTCTCGACCTCTCCCTTACCAAGG
>JBAUXQ010000101.1:0-2979 GCA_049584355.1 Roseiarcus sp.
GTCGCTATCCACCAGCGTTCCGTCGAGATCGAACAGGAGCGCGGTTTTCATGACCGCCGGGCGAGAAGCGCGCCCGCACTCGTCACATCGTCGCTCCGATCTGCCAGGGCGTGAATTCCGCGTCGCCATAGCCCAGGAGCTCCGACTTCGTCCGTTCGCCTGAAGCGACCGCAAGAATCTTGTCGAAGATTTCCCTGCCCTTGTCGGCGATCGACACGCCGTCGACCACATCGCCGCAATTGATGTCCATGTCCTCGATCATCCTGCGGTACGTGTCATTATTGGTGGCGAGCTTGACTGACGGCGTCGGCTTGCAGCCATAAGCCGAGCCGCGCCCGGTGGTGAAGGCGAGCACGTTGGCGCCGCCCGCAACCTGCCCGGTCGCCGACACCGGATCGTAGCCCGGCGTGTCCATGAACACGAAGCCTTTTGCGGTGACCGGTTCGGCGTATTTGTAGACCTCGTTGAGCGACGTCGTCCCGCCCTTCGCCGCTGCGCCCAATGATTTCTCGAGAATGGTCGTCAAGCCCCCGGCCTTGTTTCCGGGCGAGGGATTGTTGTTCATTTCGCCGCCGTTGCGCGCGCAATATTCCTCCCACCAACGGATGCGCTCGACGAGCTTGTGGCCGATTTCCGGCGTCGCGGCGCGCCGGGTGAGCAAGTGCTCGGCCCCGTAAATCTCCGGCGTCTCGGAAAGAATCGCCGTGCCGCCATTGCGAACCAGGATGTCGGCCGCAGCGCCAAGCGCAGGATTGGCGGTGATGCCCGAATAGCCATCCGAACCGCCGCACTGGAGTGCGAGCGTCAGGTCGCTCGCAGGCGTCGGCGCACGCTCGGCGCGGTTGAGCTGAGGCAGCATGGCGCGGATGCGCTCCACGCCGGCGGCGACCGTCTTGCGCGTGCCCCCGGTCGCCTGGATCGTCATGCTGTGGAACGTTTCGCTTTCGACGATCCCGTATTCTTCCTTCATGCGGCCGATCTGAAACACTTCGCAGCCAAGCCCGACCATCAGGGTCGCGCCAATGTTGGGATTTCCCGCATAGCCCCATTGCGTGCGCATGAGCGCGTCGAAACCCTCGCCCTTGGCGGCGATGCCGCAACCGGTGCCATGCACGAGCGCGATCACGCCGTCGACACGCGGGTAGTCGGCAAGGATTTCCGAGCGTTCAACCTCCTTCGCGATCAGTCGCGCGACGGTTGCCGAGCAGTTCACTGACGTCAAGACCGCAAGATAATTGCGGGTCCCGACCTTGCCGTTCGTGCGTCGAAAGCCCTGGAAGGTTGGTTGCTCGTCAACGGGCACAATGTTCTCGCGGCGCGTGTCCTCGCCAAAATGATAGTCGCGCGCGAACTCCTTTACCGCGCAATTGTGCTCGTGCACCCACTCGCCCGCGGCGATCGGCCGGGAGGCGAAACCGATGATCTGTCCGAACTTGCGGATCGGCGCGCCTGCTTCGACCCCAACTGCCGCCATCTTATGGCCCTTGGGCACGCGCTCCCGAGCGCTGACGCCTCCCGCCGGCGCGGCGCCGGCGGCGATCTCGTCGATCGCGATGACGACATTGTCCGAGGGGTCGAGGCGCAGAGCGCGAGGCGTTGTCATGGGTTCGGTTACCGCTCAGGAGGGGTTTGCTTACAGCGAAAAAAGTCCGGGTTGCTTCTTCGCCAAGGATTCGAGCAACGCGCTGGTCGTATCGAGGTGGCGTCTCATCGACTGGCGCGCCGCAGCCGGATCGCCTGCTTCGATCGCCGTGGCGATCGACACATGCTCCTTCAGCGCCGCATGCAGGCGTCCACCCGGAGACATAGCAAGCCGGCGCGCCCTTTCCAGATGGACGCGCAGAGATTCAAGGACATCCTGGGCGCGGGCCATGCCGAGACGGGCCGTCAAGATCCGATGGAAGGCCACGTCGTGGGCGTAGAAAGCGGCTCGGTCCTCGGCTTCAACTGCGGCGGCCCCCTGCTTTAGATTCGCCGCCAGCGCGTCCTTATCGGCGCGGGTCATTCGTCGAGCGGCCTCGGCGGCGATCTCGCCCTCAAGCGCGCTGCGGATGAAGAAACGCTCGCGCACGTCGTTCAGTGAGATTCGGGCGACGAAGGAGCCGTGTTGCGGCGCGACGTCGACAAGACGATCGTAGGACAGGCGGCTGACCGCGGCCGAGACGGGAAAGCGCGAAACTCCGAGCTTCTCGCACAGGCCCGCCTTGTCGATCAGGCAGCCCGGTTCGAGCGTTCCGGAGAGAATCGCTTCCTTCAGTTCGCCGTACACGGCGTCCGCTTTGGAATGGGCGCCCTTCGCCAAGTCCTTACCTGCAGCTCACGGCAAAGCGAAACGCTTCGCCTGTTCCCGCTAACATGTTAGACGCTAGAGAGGCGGCGCGGCCCCGTCAATCCGCAAACGCCGCACCGGGGAGCCAATGGCGACGCTGGACTTGAGCGAGAAGACGACGCTGCCCTCGGACCGCTACGCCGGCGCCCTCGCGGCGCGCGTCTGGCGGCCCGACGTCGACGGCCCCTCGGTAGCTGCGGTCAGGGAAGACGGCGTCTTTGACCTCAGCGGAATGTTCCCGACCATGCGCGATCTTTGCGAGGCGCCGTCGCCGGCTGAGGCGCTGCGCGCGGCGGAGGGACCGCGCATCGGCGCGCTTAAGGATATTCTCGCCCACACTCCGCGCGACACGCCCTTGCCCGGCGGCCCGCGCCTTCTCGCGCCGATCGATCTGCAGGCGATCAAGGCGGCCGGCGTGACATTCGCCCAATCGCTGCTCGAACGCGTCATTGAGGAACGCGCCCGCGGCAGCCGGGAAGGCGCGGCGCGAGCGCGCGAGGAGATCGTGCGCGCCCTTGGCGACGACCTGAGCAGTCTGCGGCCCGGCTCGGCTGCGGCGATGCGGCTCAAAACGGCGCTGGTGGAGGCAGGCGCCTGGTCGCAATATCTGGAAGTCGGGATCGGACCGGACGCCGAGGTCTTTACCAAGA
>JBAUXQ010000102.1:0-6161 GCA_049584355.1 Roseiarcus sp.
CGATTTCGACCAGGCTGAGGTCGGCGTCGCTGGACGCGGCCGGGTGATCGGGTTCATGGAGGCCAAAAAACGTCCACGACTTCGCTGCGCCGGGGGCAAGCGTCGCCGCCTTCGACTGCACGGCCGCGCATCCCGTCTCAAACTGCAGGCGCGTCGAAGGCAAGCTCGTCCCAAACCCGATGCCGAACTGGTCGGCGTCCCGATGGCTCGGGCCCATGAACTGACGAAAATCGGTCGCGAAGCCGGCGGCGCCTTCGAGGCAACCATGCTCGACCCAGGGATATGTGCCGCCCTGCGATAGATTCTGCCGGCTCATCATTACGTAGTCGAGGCGCGGATGCCGGGCAATATGGTGGTCGAGATACTGGCTGGCGTAGGCCTCGTTGTTCATCAGGAAGCCCTGATCGCCGAGACCGAGATCCTGGACGAGGACGGCGTCGCAGGCGAGGGCCGCGTCGCGCCGGTTGACGACGTCGAGCCGCCACAGCCAGACGCAGACGTTCGGATGCAGCCAGAGGGTGACGCGATGGCTGACGCCGCTCGCCTCTCCCTCCCAGACAAAGCGGTCGTTCGCGGCGCCGGCCCGAAGCCCCGCCTCCGGGCCGATCAACGGCAGAATCGCCGGGTCTGGTCCGCCGACACGAAGGTAAAGCCGTCCCATGCCGTTGGCGATCGGCGAGCCGAGCACCTGATTGATCATGATCCGCCGCTTCGGGTCAGCATGCTCGATGGCGAAGATCACGCCGCTCGGCAGCAGGCTGATAGAGATCCCGGCGCTGTTGGTGATCTGCACGAGGCCAAGATCGTCCTGCCGTGGCGTCGTCAGAATCTCTGTGGACGAGTTGGACATTCCCTCTCCTTCGAACGGTTTTATCAGTCCGACAACGCCAACAGTCTCTTTATCAAGTTCGCAACCCTCTCGCTCAGCGATGTGAGGACAAGGCGGGGAAGATTGATTGGCTTCGGCGCGCGCCCGCTCGATCGGCCGGTCAGCCGTTGTTCAAGGTTGCGCGAGAACTCGGCGATCATTCGGCCGGCGAGGTTTCGCACCAGACTTGGACGCCCGAATTGCGCCAGCGCGCCCTTGAGGGCGTAGCCGACCGCAAGCTCGACGCGGGCGGTCCCCGGCTCCTCGCCGGGAACGACGCGATAGCGAATTTCGCCTTGCATGGTCGAGCGATCGCCGGCGTCGGCGCCCATCCCCAGGATGCGTCCGGTGAATTTTTCTTCGTCGCGCTCGATGATGGCGGCCCCGCTGAAGACCGGAGAGATCGGTCCGAATCTGACACGAATGCCGCCCTCGACGCGGTTCGGGGCCGGGTCGCCGCTGACCACGGCTCCGGGAATGCAATCCGCGATCTCGCGGATGCGGCCGAACGCCGCGAACACCTCCTCGGGGGGGCAGGCGATAGTGAAGCTCTGCTCGAAACTGTCTGTCGGCATGAAGGCCGTGGCGACCTTCGCGGCCGGCGGGGGAACGCGCGGCGCCATGCTCTTCGGCGTTGGCGCGCCGGTCGCCAGGCCGGATCCGATCCGCGCCCCGATCGGTCCCACTCCGCGCCTGGGATCAGCGATGATCGCGGTGATCCCCCGTTCGCGTCTGTCGGCGATGACCCTTCGGACCGCCTGGACGATTCCGACATAGCCGGTGCAGCGGCAGAGATTGCCGCTGAGGCCCAACCGGATACGCCGCTCGTCGGGCTCCCGAAGGCGAAGAACCAGATCGCGAGCGGAGACCAGCATTCCGGGCGTGCAGAATCCGCATTGCAACGCGTGCTCCCGGTTGAAGGCGGCGCGCAGCTCGATCGCTATCTCGTCGTTATCGAGGCCCTCGATGGTTGTGACGTCGGCCCCGCTGCAGGCGCCGGCGAAGGTGATGCACGAGCGGACCGGCTCGCCGTCGACAAGAAGGGTGCAGGCCCCGCAAACCCCATGCTCGCATCCCAAATGCGTGCCCGTAAGGTTCAGATTTTCGCGCAGGAAGTCGGCGAGGTGCCGGCGAGGCTCGATTTCCGCCGCGACCGCAAGGCCGTTGACATTGAGCGACAGCGGCATCGTCGGACCCTGCGTCGCGTTCATGCCGCGTCCATGACCTTCGCCGACCCTTGCACGCTCGCCTGGCCGATCGCGCGCCGCAGCACCGTGACATGGACGTGACGGTCGATAGGGTCGCTCATGCCGGCCGCAGCTAATAAGGAGTCGGCGGCGGAGGCGTCGAAACGCTCGGCGAACGACGGGCCGATGGCGCCGCCGAACAGGATGCGCGCATCCTCAATTACGACCGGCGCCGCCTCGACGGCGCCGATGACGGCGCGCCCGCGGCCTCGCTCCGGATCGATCACGACCGCGCCGATCGCTTCAGCGAATTCCCCGACCTTGCGGCAATGCTTGACATAGCCCCACCGCGCCGACGACGGCAGGACGGGCACGCAGACCGCTGTCACAAGCTCGTCGGCCGCCAGCGCTACGTCGAGCGCGCCCACCACGAATTCGCCAATCGCGATGCGCCGGCTGTTTCGGGCGCGCGAGCCGATCTCGACTTCGGCCCCCAGCGCGGTCAGAGCAGAGACCCAGTCCGCCGCCGGGTCGGCATGAGCGAGGCTCCCCCCGATCGTACCGCGGTTTCGCACCGCCCGGTATGCGATGCCGGCGGCGACGCGAGCCATCATGCCGTTGGCGACATCGGGGACCCGGCCATCCTCGATATCCGCGTGGGTCACACAGGCCCCGATGACGAGCGAGCCGTTCGCCCGATCGGTCCGCCGCAGCTCGGGCACGCCGGAGATGTCAATAACCCGATCCGGCTCAACCAGCCGGAGATTGAGCATCGGTCCGAGCGATTGCGCGCCTGCCATGATCTTTGTCGCGCCGTCGGCGCCGGCGATCATCGACAGCGCGGCGGCGAGGTCGCGCGGCCTCTCCATGACGAAGCGCGCCGGCTTCACGACGCCGCCTTCCGCTCCGCCGCGACCGAGCGCGCCGCGAGAACGGCTTCGACGATGCGCCTTGGCGTTATCGGCGAATGGCGGAGCTCCACCCCAAGCGCCCTCAGCGCGTCATTGACGGCGTTGGCGATTGCGGCGGGCGGGGCGATGGCGCCGCCTTCGCCGACACCCTTCGCGCCGAACTCAGTATAGGGGGAGGCGGTCTCCATGTGGACGATGCGCGCCGCCGGCGCCTCGGGCGCGCCGGGCAGAAGGTAGTCGGCGAAGGTCGAGGCTTGGGGCTGACCGGCGGCGTCGAACAGCATTTCCTCATAGAGCGCGGTGCCGACGCCCTGGGTGAGACCGCCGTAGATCTGGCCGTCGACGATGAGCGGATTGACGAGGACGCCGCCGTCCTCGACCACAACATAGTCGAGTATCTCGACCTCGCCGAGATCAGGATCGACGGCGACCGCGACCGCGTGGGCCGCGTAGCTGAAAACACCCGAGTCGCGGACGGGCTTGTAGCCGACGGTCGCCTCGAGTCCGCCGGCGTCGACGTCGGCGGGGAGATCCTGCGGACGCCGGTACCAGGTCCGCGCGATCGTCGCGAGCGAAACCTCGCCGGATGGACCGAGCACCCGCCCGTTCTCGAAGCGGGCGTCTGCGGGCCAGGCCTGGATGAGATGGGCGCCAATGCGAGTCGCCCTATCGGCGAGCTCGCGACAGGCGGCGGCGACCGCCCCGCCGGCCATCACCATGGCGCGCGAGCCCCAAGTCCCGGTCGAATAGGGCGTCATAGCGGTATCGCCGAGCACCACCCGGATCCGCGCCACCGGGACACCGAGGATTTCATGTGCGACCTGGGCCAGCGTCGTCTCGAGCCCTTGCCCATGCGAATGGAGGCCGATCCGCAGTTCGAGCCCGCCGTCCGGCGTCAGTCGCGCGCTCGCCTGTTCGCGGCCGGGCACCATGGGAATGCCCCACCCGGCATAAACGGACGTGCCGTGCGCCGACTGCTCGCAATAGATCGCCAGGCCCAGCCCGATGCGACGCCCGTCCGGCTCGCCTTTCCTCTGTCGGGCGCGGACCGCATCGGCGTCAATCGTCTCCAGGGCCCGCCTCAGCGCCTGCGGATAATCGCCGCTGTCGAAGTGCTTGTTGGTGATGTTGTCGAACGGCATCTGATCGGGCCGGACCAGATTCCTGAACCGCACTGTTTCGGGGCTCAGGCCGGCCGCCCAAGCGACCGTGTCGAGCGCCAGCTCGAGAGCGAAGCAGACGCCAGTCCTGGCGACGCCGCGATAGGGCAGGATCGGGCACTTGTTGGTCGCGACCGACCAAGTCCGGCAACGATAGGCCGGAAGGTCGTACGGGCCAGGCAGAATGCTCGCCAGCTGCGAGGCTTCGAGGCAGGCGGTGAACGGATAGGCGGAATAGGCGCCGGAATCAACGCTCCCCTCGCAGTCGACGCCGCGCAGCTGTCCGTCGCGCTCGGCATAGACGGTGATCTCGTAATGATGCTCGCGGCAATTGGCGTTGGCGGTCAGGTGCTCACGGCGATCCTCGAGCCAGCGCACCGCATGGCGGCGGCGAAGCGCGAGCCAGCCGAGGCAGATTTCCTCGGCGAGCAGGATTCCCTTGTAGCCAAAGCCGCCGCCGACGTCGGGCGAGACGATCCGGACGCGGCCTTCCTCCAGGCAGAGGCATTCGGCGAGGCCGGTGCGAATGACATGCGGCATTTGGCTCGCGGTGTGCAGTACGAGCTGATCGGCGCGATGGTCGAGCACGGCGACGCAGCCGCGCCCCTCGATCGGCGCCATGCACTGGCGCCCGGTCGAGATCGTGCGCGTGACCTTGATCGGCGCATCGAAGGCCGCGGCGATGCCGGTGTCGATGAAAGTCTCGAGGAAGACGTTGTCGCCCCAGTGCTCGTGTACGAGCGTGGAGCCCGGCTGGCAGGCCGCCCGCATGTCGCAGACGGCCGGCAATTCCTCGAGGTCCAGAGTCACGCTCGCCGCAATATCCTCAGCTTCAGCGCGCGTTGGGGCGACGCACATGGCGATGAGCTCGCCGACATGCCTGACCTTGCCGGTCGCCAGCGGCGGCTGCTCGGAGACCTTGAAGCCGGGCAATCCCGACACCGCCCGGATCGCTCTGACGGCGTCCAGATCCGCAGCGGTGAACACCCGGTCCCGAACGGCTTCGGGGATGTCGACGCCGCGAATTCGGGCGTGGGCGAGCGGGCTGCGGATGAAGGCCACATCCTGCATGCCGGGCAACCGAATATCGCCGACATATTGCCCCAAGCCCCGCATCAGGCGCTCGTCCTCCTTGCGGGGCAGCCGCGCGCCGACGCCCTGAGGGGTTTTGGGGCCGCCAGCGTCAGTCAATGCGAGACGTCCTCGATCAGGCGTTGCGCCGCGCGGACAAGCTGGCCGTTCGGGCGGCGCAATTGTTCGAGAATGCTGAAATGGTCGGCGCCTGCGATCGGCAGCAGCGGGCCCGGCGCATGAGCCGCCGAGCGCAACGCATGGAGCTTGCGCGAATCGTGAACAAGCGCGGGAAGCTCACGCGTTCCATAGGCGATCGCGAGCGGCTTCAGCGAAGCCGGCGGCGACCGCACAGGCGACAGGGCCGCGACCTCCGCGTCGGTGAGCTTCAGGACGTCGTTGAGCGCGGTGTCGCGCAGCGGCCTCAGGTCGTAGACGCCGGAAATGGCGAGACCCGCCGCGACCAGCCGATGGCCGAGATGCAGCACAGCCAGTTGGGCGCCGGCCGACCAGCCGGCGAGCACTACGGGGCCCGCGACGCCATGCGCTGGTCCATGATGGGCGAGCCAGTCGAGCGCGGCGCCGATCTCTTGCACAATCGCCGTCAGGCTCGCTTGCGGCGCCAGCGTATGACTCGGCATCGCAATCGACCAGCCGGCGAGCGCCAATCCTTCGCCATAAGCGGCGAAAAGCTCGCGGGAATTCCGGAGCCAATAGCCGCCGTGGATGAAGACAAGGCAGGCCGCGCCTGGGTCGGCCGCCGGGTAGAGATCGAACGCCGTGCGCGCGCCCGGCGCGTAGGGGATGTCGAGCGCGCCTGAATGGGCTTTGCGGTAGGCGGCCGACGCCGCGTTGCGCGCCTCGATCAGCGCGGCGCTGTTGGCGACCGCCGCGTTGTTGTCATAGGCCGCGTCGCGTCGCGCCTGGTCGAGCGACGCCCAGACCTGTTGCGGCGCGGGCGTCT
>JBAUXQ010000103.1:0-1712 GCA_049584355.1 Roseiarcus sp.
ACACCGAGACGATGCGTCTGATCGTGGAGTCGCACTATCCGTCGATCAAACCGCGGCTGGTCGAGGAGGCGATGCGGTCCTTCTTTGCGCTGCGCGAGATGCCGGGATTGAAGAAGAAGCCGACCACCTCGGAGCTGCTCGACTGGCTGAAGCTGCTGCTCAATGAGGACATTTCGCCCGATGCGTTGCGCGAGCGCGACGCCAAGAAGCTGATCCCGCCCCTGCACGGCGCGCTGCTCAAGAACGAGCAGGACGTGCATCTGTTCGAGAAGCTCGCTTTCTTGAGCCGACGGGAGCGGTAGGCGGCGAGATGGACCGGCCCTTCTTCTACGCGCGATCATAGTTCCGCCAGCCCGCGGTGCTAACCGCAAACCATGTCAGCGAAGTCGGTTCTCATCTCAGGCGCCGGGATCGCTGGCCCCACGCTCGCCTTCTGGCTGAACGCCGCCGGCTTCGAGACCACGATTGTCGAACATGCGCCACGCTTGCGCGCCGGCGGATACGTCATCGACTTCTGGGGCGCAGGCTACGACATCGCTGAACGCATGGGGCTTGCAGACGAGCTTAGCCGCGTGGGTTACAGGATGCGCGAGCTGCGAATCGTGGACCCCCGTGGCGAACGCGTAGCAGGGTTCGGGACGCGCGTACTCCGTGAGCTGACCGGCGGACGGTTCGTGACGCTGGCGCGCAGCGATCTTGCGCGCATGTTGTTCGATACGGTCAAGGGTGAGACGGAGGTCCTCTTCGGCGACCAGATTGCTGACCTTGAACAGCGAACGGACTGCGTACACGTACGTTTTGAGCGCGCAGGCGAGCGCTCATTTGACCTCGTCGTCGGCGCCGACGGCTTGCATTCGAAGGTTCGCAAGCTCGCCTTCGGGCCGCGGCAACAGTTTGAAAAGGATCTCGGCTACGCGGTCGTCGCGTTCCAGGCCCGAGGCTATCGGCCGCGCGATGAAGATGTCTACGTGCTCTACAGCGAGCCCGGCCGCATGGTCGGGCGGGTCGCCCTGCGCGACGACCGGACGCTCATCCTGTTCGTCTTCACCCGAAACGATGAACCCACGAGGCCCACGCTCGACTTGGCGGCCGAGAAGGGGATGTTGCGCCGGAGATTCGGCGCCGACGGTTGGGAATGCGGACACATTCTCGAGCGCCTCGATGCCGCGCAGGAGCTCTATTTCGATCCGGTCGCTCAGATCAAGATGCCTGCATGGTCTCGCGGCCGAGTGGCGCTGGTCGGCGACGCGGCGTTTTGCGTGTCGTTGATGGCCGGCCAGGGCTCCGCGCTTTCGATCGCCGGGGCCTACGTGCTTGCCGGCGAGCTCGCCAAAGCCGGCGCACGGCACGATGAAGCATTCGCGAATTATGAGGCTCTGCTGCGCCCATTCATCGACCGGAAGCAGAAGGGCGCAGAACGTTTCTCGGCCGCGTTCGCGCCGAAGACGCGACTCGGACTGTTCGTCCGCAATCAAGTCGTCAAAGCCTGCGCCATTCCGGGATTGGCAAAATTCGCCTTAAGCCGCGACATCGCCGACTCGCTGGATCTTCCCGAATATTCGTGGCCGGTGCTCGCTCAATCGAAGGCTTGAAGTCTCACCCGCTTGCGATTCCCTGAGCCGTCGCGCAATCTTCACTCATGCGCCGGTTGTTTCTCATTCGTCACGCCAAGGCTGAGCCGTCGGTCGGGCGCGACGACTACGAGCGCAGGC
>JBAUXQ010000104.1:0-4302 GCA_049584355.1 Roseiarcus sp.
AACGCCGCTCCTCCCTTTTCAACATTCCTCGGGACAACCCCCCACCCTGCCCCGATCGGACGGCCAAAAAATCCTTGATCAAGCAGGGGACTTGCTGGCGCCTTGCTGAAGGCAACGAGACCTATGAAATACTTCATTATTTCAAACGCTTGAAGGCACCTATCTGGCGACTGAAAATCGCAGTGTCGGTGGTTCGATTCCGCCCCTGGGCACCATTACATCGTCCAAGAATGTCGTGAGAAGTCAATCAGGCCATTGAATATCGATGGCTCGATGATTTTTCTGTCCAACGCGGTCCGAGTGGCCCGTAGACATCCTGCGAACTGTTCGCCTCAAGGCCGACGCGCGCTCCCCGAGCCCAACACATGGCCTGCGAAGGATGTGGGCTCACACCAACGCAGGCCTGTGCCTCTTAGGCGAGACGCCCATGCCCCTGTTCTGCCTGCGGGACGATGAGCGTCAGTCAGGAGCCCCTCCCTACGCAGACACTGGGCAATCGATTTCCGCGATCGAGTGACGCTCCCTAACTGCGCCACGGCCGCTCCATCATCGCTTCGGCGCAGCAGCGTGTTCGCGTTCGACTTCGCCCGCGCGGCCGGGTATGAAATTGCGTCCCGGTCTCCAGATTCAACAGGGATCTATCATGAAGCTCGCTGACGTCCGCAAGAACGCCTTCGCGATGCCGCTCAACAACCCCGCGTTCCCGCGCGGGCCCTACAAGTTCTACAACCGTGAATTCATCGTCATCAGCTACCGGACCGATCCCGACATTCTTCGGGCCCTGGTTCCGGAGCCGCTCGAACCGATCGGCGACACGGTGAACTATGAGTTCATTCGCATGCCCGACTCGACCGGTTTCGGCGACTACACCGAAACTGGGCAGGTTATTCCTGTGCGCTTCAAGGGCTCCGACGGCGCAGTTCAGGAGGGCGGTTATGTCCACGCGATGTACCTGGACGACAACGCGCCGATCGCCGGGGGCCGGGAAATCTGGGGCTTCCCGAAGAAACTCGGCACGCCCAAGACATCGCATCAGTCCGAGACAATCGTCTGCACCCTGCACTTCGGAACGGTCCTGTGCGTGTCGGCGACGATGGGCTACAAGCACCGCGAGATTGATCCGGCGCCGATTCTCGCCAGCCTCGCGAAGCCGAATTTCATGATCAAGATCATCCCGCACGTCGACTGCACGCCGCGCATCTGCGAGCTGGTGCGCTATTACAGCAAAGACGTCACGTTGAAGGGCGCGTGGACTGGGCCTGCTGCGATAGAACTCTTCGAACACGCGCTGTGCGACGTGGCGCGGTTGCCCTCGCGCGGAGTGGTCGCAGCCACCCACTACCTGACCGACCTCACGCTCGGCCTTGGCGAAGTCGTGTACGACTACCTCAAGGAGCCCTGAGACGATTTCCCGTTACCGATTCTCGACCGCCGCCTCATCCGGCGCGTCATGCCACCGCGAAGGCTTGGCGTCCTTCGCCCTGATCTCGGCGGCGGCCGCATGGCGGCGATCTGACGCGTCGCTACCGAGCGCTGAGGCGACGGTCGACTCGAGGCGTTGGAGTTACCGCCTGGTCAGGGAGGACCAAATTGACAAGTTCGGCCCAACGCCGATCCCACGTGTTGGATTCCCGCGGCCAGCTTTCCTGAAGGCGGGTGGTCCCCAAATCGCTCAACACGGTCGTCCAGTCCTCGCCTGTCGTCATCAGATGGAGGTAGCGCTTAAGGCGGCGCGCTGCTGGGATGGGGGATGCGACGACCTCCAGGCCGGCGTTCAAGTAGTGGTGCAATTTGTCCGGATTCACATGGTCGGTCATCGGGTGGCCAACGCGATAGGGCAGAAGTCCGACGCGAAACCGGCCGAGGATAGCTGGCAGATCATCGTTCTCGTACGGCCCATGAAACGAAACATTATGGCGCCGCTGGATCAGCGTATTGAGCCGTTGCTGCGTCTCGGCGGCGCCGATGCCGTGGATCGATCCGAAAATATCAATGGTCACATCGTTAGCCGCGAGCGCGTCCAGCCATTCGAAATCGACGCGCCGATCGATCGATCCAATGTAAACCATTTGCCTGGCGTCGATTGTGGCGACAGACGGACGATGTTCGACATGCGAGGCGTTGTCGAGATGATAGGCAGACGGGTAGCGGCTTCGCAGTTCCGGGTCCAAAATGATCGAATGTTCACACCGGCAACGCCATACCGCATCCGACGTAAGGCGGCGAACGCGGTCCGACCCCTCCGCATTGTACATGAAATCGTCGTAGACATCATATATCCAATGGACATCGGATAAATCTTTATGCAAATTCGTCGCGAGCGTCACTGCCCGCTCGTCCAATCTCGTCGCTCCCAGCCCGGTGAGTCCCAAGATCGGGCCAGGCTGCAGGTGGTCGCTAATTATCTGTCGCAATCCATAGGAATTGCGACTTGTCGAATATTCGACGCGTTCGGCGTCTGCCCAGGAAAGAATGAGTTTGTCCTCACATAATATGTGCAAGGCTTTGCCGCCGGACCGCTCCGCAGCGCCCATCAGATATTTGCGGAAGTCGCGGCGATATTGCGTGATGGTTAGAACGAGAAGGCTAACCGGCAATCCACAAGCTCCATCGGGGTATGGCGGAGCCTGCCGCGTTGCCCGACAAGTTCGGCCTCGCAGCCTCGTCTCACTAGCAGCAACGCGGACGTCACTAACCCGCCTGGCAAAAGGTTATTCGTACTAGCTGCTCAAAACGCGATATCGGAACCTCTTTACGCCCATCCCCATGCTACCAGGTAGTCTTTTACTCTTTCCCGGGCTTATCTCAGCGCCGAGGTGGAACTCAACAACAGAAATGCCGCGAAACTTCGAGGCGTCAGTAGACGATAGAACTGTCAAAATCGCATCGTCAGTCGATAGATGGAAATTCTCGATCGGTCCGTCGTTGACGCGAACTCCGATTGTGGTCGGGCTTGACGCGCTGGTTTGAGGAAGGGCGAGGTGAAGCTGCAGCTCCAAGCGATGGCCGCGCGAGGGCTGCTCCTCGTCGAATGGCAACATGAGAAGGCATTTGCTCTCCCGGCTCCAGATCACCCAATCCAAGGCGCTGTGCCATCCGCGCATGAAGAATTTGGTCGGATAACCCTCTGCAAACAGGTTCGAAATCCAAATCCAACCGTCTCCGCCGAACCCGCGCTGAACGGCGCCGTCCACGACCCCCCGCGCTTCCTCCATCGCCTTCTCCTGCTGGGCAAATCTGTCGTGCACGAGAGCTATTTGCCGGCCATTTTCCTCTTCGAGTAGCGCAAGTCTCGGATCAACTGCATTAATAAGCGCTTGCCCCGTATGGGGCGGAACACCCTCTCCCCGCACCCCATTTTTGCGTAGGCAACAAGAGTAGACTGGAGCGGACGGCATCTCGTCCTCATCGAACGCGATTCCAGCCGCCAAAAGCGACCGATCCAGGTCCAAACCTGTGGATTCGCCGAGAGCGGCAAGAACGAGTCGGCCGCCCGGTTTCAGAACTCGAAAGATTTCTCGGAGCGCGAACGGGGCGATATCTGATTCCAATTCGCGCGGAACCCAGACGACGGCTAAGATCGACGAGGACGCTCTCGGCAGGTTGAGTAAAGACCCATATTCAACCTGGCCGGTGACGCGGTCGCCGGGCTCCAAGTCGGGCGGTTTGTCGGCGCACACCATCACGTCGCTTCCGTCAAGGACGCCATCGGACATTTCCAAGCCGATATCCCAGGGCGGATCGTCAAAGATCATCAGCACTCGATTTGTGGCGTCACGGCTCAAGAAGGCGAGCGCCCTCGCGACCGTTTCGGTCAACGGCGTCGAGGAGGATCGAGTTTCGGCGACGATCAGCTTCGCGGAAAGGCTTTCCGACTGCGCGATGATCCTATTTGCGGCGTCCGCCGCGCTGGCGGCGGAGTGCTCCTTCATGCATTCCGGACCGCTCGTGTGCCGCGGACACTCGATGAGCCAGTTTTGGGTGACAAACCAGCAGGCTTTGCAGCCCGACGGCGCCAAATTGATGTTTTGTGGGTAGCCAAAAAACTCGACCGGCGTGGGCCCGAATAGAACCACACACCGAGCATGCACGGCATTCGCGAGATGAACGAGGCCTCCTTCAGTATCGATGTGACATAGGCCGTGCTTTATCAAGAGACCGGTCTCCTCAAGCGACGTCTGTCCATTTAGGTAATGAGTGACTCCTTCTATCTGCTCCTCTTCCGCCACACCGAGTTGAATAACGTCAATTCCTTCCTTTCGAATAAGCGAGACGATTTGGTGCCATTGCTGCATCGAGATA
>JBAUXQ010000105.1:0-4419 GCA_049584355.1 Roseiarcus sp.
GACCGCTTCGTCGCCAGGCTCAGGATCGTCGAGATGATGGCCCTCGCCGGCCTTCTAGCCAGGATCGAGCCGCACGCCCACGCCGTTCCGCACGGCGACCGGTCGAACGCTGTCGTCGAGCCATGGCTCACCGATCAGTGGTACGTCGACGCCAAGGCGCTCGCCGGGCCGGCGATCGACGCGGTGCGCGACGGCCAAACCCAGTTCGTGCCGAAGAGCTGGGAGAAAACCTACTTCGACTGGCTCGAGAACATTCAGCCTTGGTGCGTGTCCCGCCAGCTGTGGTGGGGGCATCAGATTCCGGCCTGGTACGCCCCGTGGGGCGCGGTCTATGTCGAGGAGACGGAGGAGGCGGCTTACGCCGAGGCGCTCGCCGACGGCGTCGAGCGCGGCGCTTTGACGGAAAGCGAAGCGCAAGCCCTGGCGAGCGATCCGGCGCGGCTCGCTGAGACCTTCACGCGCGACGAGGACGTGCTCGACACGTGGTTTTCGTCGGCCCTATGGCCGTTCTCGACCCTCGGCTGGCCGGATGAGACGCGAGAGCTCAAGCGGTTCTATCCCACCGACACGCTCGTCACCGGATTCGACATCATCTTCTTCTGGGTGGCGCGGATGATGATGATGGGTCTGCATTTTCAGAACGAAATCCCGTTCCGCGACGTCTACATCCACGCCCTCGTGCGCGACGAGAAGGGAGCGAAGATGTCGAAGTCGAAGGGCAACGTCATCGATCCGATCGACCTCATCGACCGCTTCGGCGCCGATGCGCTGCGTTTCACGCTGGCGGCGATGGCGGCGCAGGGGCGCGACATCAAGCTCAGCGAGGCCAGGATCGAAGGCTACCGTAACTTCGCCACCAAGCTTTGGAACGCCTCGCGTTTCGCCGAACTGAACGGCTGCGCCCGGGTCGCGGGATTCGATCCGGCGGCTGCGCGCGAACCCTTGAACCGCTGGATTCTCGGCGAGGCCGCCAAGGCGGCGTCGGAAACGGCGTTCGCGATCGAAGCCTATCGCTTCAACGACGCCGCCAACGCCGTTTATCGGTTCGTCTGGAGCGTGTTTTGCGACTGGCATCTCGAGCTCGCCAAGCCGGTGCTACAGGGGGCCGCGGACCCAGCGGCCAGAGCCGAGACCCAGGCGACGATCGCCCATGTGCTCGACACGATCTACGCCCTCGTTCATCCGTTCATGCCGTTCCTCACCGAAGAGCTTTGGGCGATCAAGGGCGAGGCCGGGCCGGGGCGCGAAGGTCCCCTGGCGCTCGGGCCGTGGCCCACGCAAGGTTTCGAAGTCGACGAGGCGGTCGAGGCCGAAATCGGCTGGGTGGTCGACCTCGTCGCCGAGATTCGCTCGGTGAAATCGGAAATGGGCGTGCCGCCCTCGACGCTGACGCCGCTCGTTCTTGTCGCCCCGAGCCACAGGGCGGAAACAGGCGCGCGCGCCTGGAGCGAGAGCATCAGGCGTCTTGCCCGCGTCAGCTCGATCGAAAGAGCCGAGGCCGCGCCGCCGGGCTCGCTTGAGCTTGTGGTGCGCGGCGAGGCAGTCGCGTTGCCGCTCGCCGGCGTCGTCGATCTCGGGGCGGAAAGGGCGCGCCTTGACAAGGAGATCGCGCGGGTGCGGCTGGAAATCGCCAAGGTCGAGGCGAAGCTCGGCAACCCCGACTTCGCCGCCCGCGCGCCGGAAGACATCATCGCCGAACATGAGGACCGGCTCGAGACGTTTCAGGCGCGGCTCGTTAAGCTTAACGCCGCGCGCGAGCGTCTGGGGCGTGTCTGAGGGCATGGCCGAGGCGCCATATTGTTGCTTTTGCGCAACAGCTCAGCCGCAAGTCTTGCGAGTCGAGATTCTGGCTGGAATGCGCCCCGATTGCGCCATAAACGGCCCGCACTTTCAAAATCAATTGATGACGAAAGTCGTCCGTGTCGCGCGCCGATAAAGGACCGCGACGCGGCCGGATGGCAACTCGGGATCGATATGAGCGTATTCGCGTGTGCGGAAGTTCGGTTCGATAAGGCGCCATTGCGCTGCCGCCTCGCGTTCGCAGTCATCGGAACTCTGACGTTCGGGCTCGCGCCCGCCTTCGGCTTCGACGGCACGACGTCGAACGCGCCGGAGAAGATTCCCGGAAACTTCACCGATCCACTGCAGGCCTTGCGCGTCGGCGTCGACGACTTGAAGGCCGGCGACGCCGCGGGCTCCCTCCCCGCTCTCACCTATGCAGCCGATGGCGGGCAAGTGATCGCGCGCTGGAAACTCGGCGAGATGTACGCGGACGGCGACGGCGTGCCGCGCGACGACGTGAAAGCCTACCATTATTTCAACCAGATGGTCGAAGACTACGATGAGGACGAGCCCGACCGGCGCAACCTCAGCGCGATCTCCAACGCGTTCGTCGCCGTCGGCGTCTATTGCCTGAATGGCGTTCCCAACAGCGAAGTCAGAGCCGATCCGCGGCGCGCCCATGAACTCTTCCAGTATGCGGCGACGATCTTCGGCGACCCGAACGCGCAGTATAACCTGGCCCAAATGTATCGGGTCGGATCCGGCGGGGTCGCCAAGGACAGCGTTGTCGCCGTGCGCTGGCTGGCGATAGCGGCCGAAAAGGGCCATCCCCCGTCGCAGGCTCTGCTTGGCAACATGCTGTTCACCGGCGAAGGCGTCCCGCATCAGCGGGCGCGTGGGCTGATGTGGCTCGAATTCGCCAAGGACGCCGGGCCGGACGCCAAAGACCCCTGGATACGCGAGCTCTATCAGCGCGATTACGAGCTGGCGAGCGACGAAGACCGGCAAGCGGCCGTGGCCATGCACGATGCGCGCGCCAAGGGAACGCCGCCGCCTTCGCCCCCGGGTAGAAGCTTCATCAAGACCCTACTCAGGCCGCTTGGCCTGCCGCTGTTGATCGGGTCGGCTCCGCCGGCGCAGTGAACGCGCAAAGTTCCCGATTAGTACAGGCGACCGAACGGCGCAGCCGCGCCAAAGCGGCCAATGACCGGACGGCTTCGACATCCGTCGCTGCGCCTAGTGTCCGTTCAAGGTTCACGGCCTCAATCAGCGCGCTTTCGATTCCTCTCAAGGAAGTACACGTCTGGGCGCGCTAACCCCGCCGCTCGATTGGCAGGGGGCCGGCTGGAGCTGCGGCATGACAGATGCGCCGGGATGCGGTAGGCGGCAGAGCAAGGTTCAGCCTGCCGGCGACGCGGCTTGGCTGGGATGCTCCCCAACCCGCGCCGCCCCGTACCCAACGGAGATCCGATCGGAATGGTTGAAATTGGCCTCCGGCTTCTGAAAGGGCCCTGGGCGACGGCGGCGCTCATTTGCCTCGCAGCGTTGGTCGTCCTGTTCGCGCTCGCCGGTCAAACGCTCAACGCCCCGTTCGTCTACACCGCGCCCAGATGAAGCGTAGCGCCTCGCTCGATTTGCTGCGCGGAGGCGCGGCGTTCGCGGTCGCGATTCCCCACTACCTGACCTTGAATGCGCCGTTTCAGCCGTTCGCCGAAGCCTCCGCGATCGCGGGCGTCGAGGTCTTTTTCGTCCTCAGCGGCTTCGTGCTCGCGCCGCAGATCGTCGACTGGGTGGTCGGACGGCCATGGCGCAATCTCGGTGTGTTCCTCGTCCGGCGCTGGATGCGCACCATACCGCCCTATGTGGTCGCGCTGGTCGTCATCGCGCTCATGACCGGCAACCTCTTGACCGCCGACTTCGTGCGCTACCTCTTCTACGTCGAGAATCTCTTCGTCTCCGCCAATCACACCGACTTCTATCCCGTGGCCTGGAGCCTGGCGGTCGAGGAATGGTTCTACGTACTGTTTGCCCCGGCGCTGTTCGTGGTCGCCATGCTCCTCAAGCGACCCGACCGGCGGCTCGAGGCGGCGTTCGCGATTCTGGTCATCGTCGTGGTGGCGGCGCTCCGGTTCGCGCTTCAGCCGCACGATTGGGACTTGAACGTCCGGCGGGTCACGCTGTTCCGCATCGACTCAATCGTTTGGGGCTTCCTGCTTTATCTGGCGCTCGAGCGCTTTCCGCTGCTGGCGCTCGACGACGCCAAGGGCCGAAAGCGCCTCGGCGCGCTGCTCGCGCTGCTGGCGCTTTTCGTTCCGGCTGAGCTTGCAGTCGCCATCTTCGCCGTCGACGGCCACTCAACGGCGCAGCGGGCGTTTCCTTACGTCTCGGCGGGGTTCGGCATGGTCTGCGTCGGCGTCTTCCAGCAGGCGGACGACGCCTTCCGCGGCCGTTTCGTCAGAGGCGCGAGCTTCTATTTGGGCCGCATCTCGTACTCCGTCTATCTCTTTCACCTCATGATCGTCATGGCGCTGAAGCCGATGATCGCGTCCGCGCCGCTCGTCCTGCAGCTGGCGATTTATGTCGCTCTGATCCTGACGCTGTCGACGATTTTCTTTGCCGGATTCGAGCGGCCAATCC
>JBAUXQ010000106.1:0-1894 GCA_049584355.1 Roseiarcus sp.
CAAAAATCGAGCGTCGCGTCGTAAAGCGCAATCGAGCAGCGGGCGACCCGGTCATGCGTCTCCGGACCGATCGCCATGAGGTCGAAGACGGGCGCGAATTCGGCTTTGAGCGCAATCGCGCGCATGAAATGCCACAGCAAATCCTGCTCGGTCTCGACCCGCCGGAACGTCGGCGGCCCGTACATGAAGGCGAGAACTTTGGCCGGATCGTCGGGTGTCGGCGCGCGGCCTTGCGACGCGCCGAGCGGTAGATAGGTCGCGGCCCAATAGCCGAGCGCGACGCCGGTTTCCTCGTCGCTGTCGGTCATCGTCGCATAGGCCATGCGCATGAACGCATGGAGCGCGCTCGCCGCCATGCCGGGCATGAGCTGCGGCAGGTAATGGACCGCTGCCGGCGTTGCGCCGAGCCGCGCCACTTCGCCGGCGAAGAACGCCCGATAGTCGCCTTCACGCTCGCGCTGGCCCAGGAACTCGCGCCAATTGTCGCGCGCGACCTTTACCGTCGGTTCGGGAACGGGAACGAGCCGGTGCTGCTCATGGTAGATTTGGCAATAGGCTTCCAGGCGTTCGTCGCTCGCGCCCATGCGATGCAGCGCGACCAGAACCATCGGCAGGTGATTGGCGAGAAAGAAAGGGAACTCGGCGCTCCACTGTCGCGACCATGCGACCGCCCGCTCAAGTCCGCGCCGCGTCGCGGGGTTCCGATGCGAAGAAATGGCGCGCGCCGACGCCGCTGTCATGAATTCCTCCAGTGCGCTGCTTGCGTTGCTATCCCATCCGCCCCGGCTTGAAAAGCCTTCAGTCAAAAGCGAACACGCGCTTGTTTGTTTTTGACTGGTCGGCGCACAATTTGATTGATCTTGCGAAAATCAGGGTGCTAGCCTGCTTTATCGTCATCAAGGGGAGAAGACCGCCATGAAACCGTTCATCGGTCGAGCGACGGCGCTTGCGCTCGGCGCGCTGGCGTCGGTCGGCCTTTCGGGCGCGGAGGCTGCGGACAAGCCTTACGAGGGCATGACGCTCAACCTCGCGTCGCAGAACGATCAGTTCGCGGCGGTGCTGGCGGCGATCGCGCCGCAGTTCGAGGCGCTGACCGGCGCCAAGGTCAATGTCGACATCATGAGCTACCCCGAGCTCCTGACCAAGATCACCGCCGACTACGTCGGCCACACCAAGGGCTATGACCTCGCGACCGTCGATATCGTATGGTCGGGTCAATTCGCTGAGGCCGGCTACACCGTCGATCTCACCGACTGGATCAAGCGCGACGCCGCCGAGATCAAAGTCGACGACATCTACCCGTCGCTCATGGCTTCGCTCGGCGGCTACAAGGGCAAGCAGGTCGCGTTTCCGTTCGCCGGCTACGCCAACGTGCTCGCCTATCGCAAAGACCTCTATGAGGCGGCAGGCCTGAAGCCGCCGGCGACGATGGAGGAATTCGTCGCCGACGCGCTCAAGCTTACCGACAAGAGCAAGAAGATCTACGGCTTCGTCGCCAACGGTCAGAAGGGCCCGGCGGTGGCGCAGGACTGGATGCAGTACAATCGCCAGTTCGGAGGCTCTATCCTCGACAAGGACGGCAAGCCGGCGCTCAATTCGCCGGCGAACATCGCCAGCGTCGTCGCGTACAAGAAACTGTTCGATGAAGCCGCGCCTCCGGGGGCGGCAGACTATGATTGGGGCGGCCGCGAGGAGAGTTTCCGCCAGGGGCTGGTCGCCAACATGCAGACCTGGTCGATCGGCGCCGCCGATTACGACAACCCGAAAGTATCGAAGATCGCCGGCAAGGCTGGGATCATGCTGACGCCATCCGCCCAAGGGCAGCCGCAGGAATACGGCATCGGGGGCTGGGCGCTCGGCGTCAACAAGGACATCGACCCGAAGAAGCAGGAGG
>JBAUXQ010000107.1:0-1804 GCA_049584355.1 Roseiarcus sp.
GCTCCGAAAAGCGCGTCAGAAGCGCAGCGGTGTCCCCCGCGGGTACGCTGTGTTTCGACATCTTCTCGCCGCCGCCCGGCGACACCGACGTAATGAGCCAGATTGAACGGCTGAGTTCCAAAGAAACAAAAATTGCGCCAAGATTGGTTCGGATAGCGGTCGGTTCTTCGTGTCGTTCAGCTATTGACTGCATGGCCGTCTCCACAGTGGGTGGTTTGCAACCTCACTCTGCGACGGGCTCGGCCTGTCCACCTCCCCATAGGATCTTATGTGAGGTCGCCATTCGCGACGCCCAACCCGCGCCCCAGCGACCTCACATAACCCTCCAGATTCCGGTTTTGACCCGTTTCTGATTCGATTCCGTCATCGATTCGGGATCGGGGGTCGGAATGGCGCGGCCGCGGGACGATCGGCAACCGGACCTGTTCCGGCCGGTGCTGGAGCGGATCATCGACATGGGCCATCCGCTGGTGCGGCTGGCCGGAAAGATCGACTGGGGCTTCCTCGACCGGCGGCTGGGCGAGATTTACGCGCCCGGCGACGGCCAGCCGCCGCTGCCGGTCCGTCTGGTGGCGGGTCTGTTCATCCTCACGAAGCGCTCCGCGCCCGCTGGGTCGAGAACCCCTACTTTCAGTATTTCTGCGGCGAGCATGTGTTCCGGCACGAGTTGCCCTTCGACCGCTCGTCGCTGACGCGCTGGCGCCAGCGGCTCGGCGAAGAGCGCCTCGCGGCGCTGCTTCAGGAGAGCCTGCGGGTCGCCCACGACACAGGCGCTTTGGCCCCCAAGGACCTCGAGCGGGTCGCGGTCGACACCACCGTCCAGCCCAAGGCGGTGGCCCATCCGACCGACGCCAGGCTCATCCACAAGGCGATCGAGAAGCTGGCCGGCTTCGCCCGGCGGCACGGGATCGAGCTGCGGCAGAGCTATCTCAGGGTCGCCAAGCGGGCTGCGATTGTCGGGCGCTATGCCCACGCCCATCAGTTCAAACGGGCCAATCGCCAGCTCAAGTTCCTGCGCACCCGCCTCGGCCGGCTCATTCGCGACATCAACCGCAAGGTCGCTGGCGATCCGGCGCTCGAGCAACGGTTCGCGCCCTTGCGCTCATTGGCCCTCACCATCCGCTTCCAGAACCAGCGCCAGCGAGGGCGGAGAGTCTACTCGCTGCACGCCCCTGAAGTCGAATGCATCGGCAAAGGCAAGGCGAGAGCGCCCTACGAGTTCGGCTGCAAGGTCTCTATCGCCACACCCGTCACCCAGCCCAAGGGCGGTCAGTTCGTCCTCCACGCCAAGGCGCTTCACGGCAATCCCTTCGACGGCCATACGCTCAAGCCCGCGGTCAGCGACATCGAGAAGAACACGGGCCTCGAGGTTCGGCGCATCCACGTCGAGGGCTATCGCGGCCACAACTACCTGAACCGGTTTCGCGTCTTTGTCACCGGCCAAGTCAAACGAACCACCGCCGTCATCAAACGCGAGATGAAACGACGGGGCGCGATCGAGCCGGTCATCGGTCACCTCAAGGCCGAGCACCGGATGGACCGCAACTACCTCAAGGGGCAGGACGGCGACCGCATCAACTCCGTCCTCGCCGCCGCCGGCTTCAACTTCCACCTTCTCTTGAGATGGCTCGCAGCCCTTTTGCCCGTCTATTTCCTGGCCGCATTCACATCGGCCCCAACCTCGCAGAAAACTTGAACTCGCGAGCCGAAAGGTTCTTCACGGGCGACTCATAACCAAGCAGAGAATCCGATTCGCGTCTCCACGGCCACCAAAATCCGCTATTTCTCGGACAGGCTCCTAGGT
>JBAUXQ010000108.1:0-2524 GCA_049584355.1 Roseiarcus sp.
CCGCCGGAAAAACGTCAACCGTATCCGTCAGACCGTTAGTCCGTTCTCCCGCGCCAGGTCGACCAGCGATACGTTGGGCCGCGCACCGAGGTGCTGGATGATCTCCGCCGCCGCCAGCGCGCCGAGCCGTCCGCAAGTGATCATGTCGCGCTCGCGCGCAAGGCCGGCAAGGAAGCCGGCGGCGAACATGTCGCCAGCGCCGGTGGTGTCGATGAGCTTGGCGATTGGGAAGGCGGGAACCTCCCAGGTCCGGTCGCCGTCGACGACCACGCAGCCCTTCTCCGACCGGGTCACGATTCCAAGCACGCCCTCGGCGCGCAGATCGTCAAGCGCCTCGTCGAAATGCGGCGTCTCGTACAGCGACAGGATCTCGTCGGTGTTGGCGAAGATCGTGTCGACGGTCTTCGAGCGCATGAGATCGATGAATTCGCCACGGAACCGATCGACACAGAACGAATCCGACAGGGTGAGGGCGACGCGGCGCCCGGCGGCGCGGGCGATCTCGCCCGCCTTCTGGAACGCCGTCTTGGCCGCCGGCCGGTCCCACATATAGCCCTCGAGGTAGACGACCTTCGCCGCCTTGACCAAGGCCTCGTCAACGTCCGGGGGCGCGAGATAGGAGCTGGCGCCCAGATAGGTGTTCATCGTCCGCTCGCCATCGGGCGTGACATAGATGAAACAGCGTCCGGTTGCCGGCCCATGCTCGGCGGGAGCGGTCGCGAAGGCGACGCCGGTCGAGCGGATGTCGTCGGCGAATGCCGCGCCGAGCGGGTCGCGCTTGACCTTGCCGATATAGGCCGCCGGCACGCCGAACGAGGCGACGCCGACGATCGTGTTGGCGGCCGACCCACCTGAGATCACGCGGGGATCGACGCGGGCGGCGTAGAGCGCCTCGGCGCGATCCTCGTCGATGAGATTCATCGCGCCCTTCAGCATTTCCTGGGCGCTCAGATAATCGTCGTCGGCGTAAGCGAGAATGTCGACGAGCGAATTGCCCAGCCCCAGAACCTCGACCGTCGTGCTCATCGCCCCTCTCGAATTCATCCGCGGCGGTTCCTCGCATTGGCGGCGCGCGCGGTCAATCGGGCGCGAGCGGGCGGTCGCGAACGCGCCCGTTTACCGACAGCGTCCTTGACTTTGCCGTCTCCGCAGTCCACATGCACACCAAGCCGCCTCGGTGCGGCTATTGGCGCGCCGGCCGCGTGAAGGGCTTTTCAGTCCACCTGCCGGGCGCTTCATAAATTTGCATCGACGCCCGGACACGCGGGGCGTTCCCCTCCTTCTCAACCCCACGCCGCATAACGCGCGTCCCGCGCGGCCGCGGCATCTTGAAAGACTTTCAATTGGATAATTTTCACGGGTTCGGCCTCGCCGCGCCCCTCAATGTCGCGCTGGCCAAGCTAGGCTTCGCGCGTCCGACCCCCATTCAGGCCCAGGCGATCCCGCCCTTGATGACAGGCCGCGATCTCGTCGGCATCGCCCAGACCGGCACCGGCAAGACGGCCGCCTTCGCGCTGCCGATCCTCAACCGGCTTGTAACCGACCGGCGCCCCGCGCCGAGAGGCGGCGCGCGCGTGCTGATCCTGGCCCCGACGCGCGAACTTGCGAGCCAGATCGCCCAGAGCTTCCGCGACCTCTCCGATGGGCTTTCGCTGAAGATCGCGGTCGTGTTCGGCGGGGTGCCGCACGGCGCGCAAATACGCGCGCTCCAGGCGGGCCTCGACGTGCTGGTGGCGACGCCCGGCCGCCTCCTCGACCACCTCGACGCCGGCGTCGCCCGTCTCGGCGCGGTCGAATTCCTGGTCCTCGACGAGGTCGACCAGATGCTCGATCTCGGCTTCATCAAGCCGATCCGCCGCATCGTGCGCGAACTGCCGAGGAAACGGCAGAACCTCTTCTTCTCGGCGACAATGCCAACCGACATTCGCGCGCTTGCGGGCGAGCTCCTGCACGATCCGGTCGAGGTTTCGGTGACGCCGGCGGCCAAGACCGCCGACCGGGTCGACCACAGCGTCATCTTCGTCGACACGGCGAAGAAGCGCGACATGCTGGTTGAGCTGTTCGACGACGCGACGATGTCGCGCGTTCTCGTTTTCACCCGCACCAAGCGCGGCGCCGACCGCGTCGCCAAGGCGCTGGACGAGGCAGGCGTCGACGCCGCCGCCATTCACGGCAACAAGAGCCAGGGCCAGCGCGAGCGGGCGCTCGGCGCCTTCAAGGACGGCAAGACGCGCGTTCTGGTGGCGACCGACATCGCCGCGCGCGGCATCGACATCGAGAGCGTGACCCATGTCGTCAATTTCGAGCTGCCGGAGGTCCCCGAGGCCTATGTCCACCGCATTGGCCGCACCGCGCGCGCGGGCAATGGCGGCCGCGCGATCTCGTTTTGCGATCACGAAGAGCGCGACCTCCTGCGCGCCATCGAGCGGCTGACCCGGCTCAACCTGCCCAAGACCGACCGCCGCGGCGCGGCGGGTCCGAAGCCCGCGCCCACGCTGCGCAGGGCGGCGGTCAAGGCGTCGCC
>JBAUXQ010000109.1:0-9347 GCA_049584355.1 Roseiarcus sp.
GCCTTGGCGACCTTCTCCTCGTCCGCCGCCTGCGCTGCCGCTTGCTCGCCCGCGCGCTTCGGTTCCGCGCGCGCGCCGCACCGCGAACAGACCGGCGGCTGGCGGCCGAGATCGTAGTATTTGGCCCCGCAAGCCAAGCATTGCCGCTTGGTTCCGAGGCGGCCGGACGCCAGCTTGCTCTTGGTCAATAGCTCCCCGCCCTCCGGCTCCGACGCGCCCGAGCATAAACGATTGATTCAGATTTGAAGCGCAGCATTTTAGCAGAATTGTCGAAAACATCGCCAACCGATGGCCTTCCGCCGGGAAAGCCGGCGCCTTGAACGTTCGATTCCTCGGCCCCATATCTTCCTCATCCGGAACAGTTTTTAGCGGTCCGGAGTTAAAGGCTAAGGCGGACCGGACGCTTCTCGATGAAGGTCTCAGAAGTCCGTGAGGCGCCTGAAAGGGGGCTTCGAATATGGTGCGTGTGACGGCGCTGACCTCTCCGCTGCTGCTCGGCTTCGACGACCTCGAGCGGGCGCTCGACAAGGTTTCGAAGACCGGGGCGGACGGTTATCCGCCGTACAATATCGAGCGAATCGCCGCCGAGGGCGGCGAGCCGGAACGATTGCGCATCACCCTTGCCGTGGCCGGCTTCTCGCAGGACCAGATCGAGGTCACGGTCGAGGAGAACCAGCTCACGATCCGCGGCCGGCAGCAGGAGGAAAAGACGCGGGAATATCTGCATCGCGGCATCGCGGCGCGGCAGTTCCAGCGCAGCTTCCTCCTGGCGGACGGGATGCAGGTCCTGAGCGCCGATCTGGCGCAGGGACTGCTGTCGATCGATCTCGTTCGGCCGCAGCCTGAGCGGGTGGTGCGAAAGATACGGATATCGGCTCGCGATTAAGGGATGCGGGCGCGGCGGGTCGAAGCGACCGCCGGACAAGGAGATACGCGATGAGACCGGAAAGCAACAAGATGACGGCCGACTTGACGGCGCAGGAATTCGCCCATCTCGGCGACGGCGCTCTCGCCTATGTGAAGACGATCAATTCCGAGGACGTCGCCCGTCTCTTTCCGCAGGCTCCGCCGCTCAAGCCGGGGATGACCCTGTTCGCCCTGCTCGGGGCGGACGGCTCGCCGATCATGCTGACCGATTCGAAGGACGCCGCGATCGCCAACGCTTGGGAGCACGAGCTCGAGACGGTGAGCCTGCACTGAACCCGCGCCGCTGTGCGCGCGGTGGCGAATCGGATAGAGGTTGCGGTCCGCTAAGCCATAAGGATCGCCTCCATGCGCGCCTATCTTGACCTCGTGCGGGACGCGCTGGAGGACGGCGCGCTGAAGGACGATCGCACCGGGACCGGCGTGCGGTCGCTATTCGGCCGCCAGCTTCGCTTCGATCTCACGAATGGCTTCCCGCTCGTCACGACCAAGCGGCTGCACCTCAAGTCGATCGTCCGCGAGCTAATCTGGTTCCTGCGCGGCGATACCAACGTCGCCTATCTCAAGGCGCACGGCGTTTCCATCTGGGATGAATGGGCCGACGAAAACGGCGACCTAGGCCCGGTCTACGGCAAGCAGTGGCGCGCATGGGAAGGATCGGACGGGCGAACGATCGATCAGATCGCGTGGGTGATCGAGGAGATCCGCCGCAATCCTGATTCGCGCCGCCTCGTCGTCTCGGCCTGGAACGTCGCCGAAATCGAACGGATGAAACTTGCGCCCTGCCACTGCCTATTCCAGTTCTATGTCGCGAATGGCAGGCTCTCGTGCCAGCTCTACCAGCGCTCGGCCGATATCTTTCTCGGCGTGCCGTTCAACATCGCGAGCTACGCGCTCTTGACCCACCTCGTCGCCCGCGAATGCGGGCTTGAGGTGGGCGAGTTCGTGCACTCGGTGGGCGTCGCCCACCTCTATCGCAATCACGAGAGCCAAGCGCGCGAGCAGCTCGCGCGCGAGCCGCGCCCGTTGCCGCGCCTCAAGCTCGGCGAGGTCGGCTCGATCTTCGATCTCAACGCCGACGCGATCGCGTTCGAGGGCTATGACCCGTGGCCGGCGATCAGGGCCAAGGTCGCGGTGTGAGCGATCCGCCGCTGGTCCTGGTCGCGGCGGTTGCGCGCAATGGCGTCATCGGCTCGGGCCAGGGACTCCCCTGGCGGCTTTCGAGCGACCTGAAACGGTTCAAGGCGCGGACCTGGGGCAAACCCCTGGTGATGGGACGGAAGACTTATCTCACGATTGGCCGTCCGCTGTCCGGGCGCGAGACAATCGTCGTCACCCGCGATCCCGGTTTCGCCGCCCCGGGCGTCCTCGTCGTCCATGACCTCGAAGCCGCGCTCGATCTCGCCGCCGAGCGCGCCCGCATTATGGACGCGAACGAAGTCGTCATCGCTGGCGGCGGCGAGATTTACGCCCAGACGATGCCGCGGGCCGAGCGGCTCTTGATCACCGAAGTCGCGCTCGACGCGAAAGGGGAGACCCGTTTTCCGCCAATCGATCCCCGCCAGTGGCGCGAAGTCAGCCGCGAAAACGGCGAGCGCGGCCTCCGCGACGAGACGGATTTTGCCTTCGTGGAGTACGGGCGAAAGACGTGAGTCTTTTCGAACCGTCCGTCTCGGCCGCGGGCGTCAGACGCTGCGCCACATCTCGTCGTGCGCCGACCCGGGCAGGAAAAGCGAAGAGCCGCTTTCGGAAAGCTTCATATATTCGGGATTGCTCAGCAATTTGTTCATGTTCGCCTCGACCGAGGCGAGATCAGGTTCCGCCGCGACCCAGGCGATGCGGAACGGGTTTCCGCTGACCGGCATGCTGACGCCGACCTTGAGGCCGCTGATCTTCTCCACCAGTTTGGCGATCTGGTGCGCGAACGCCAGCGCCTCGGCGACTTTGCCCGGAGCGATGGTCGTTGTTCGAACGAACGTGATCATGAAAAATCCTCCCGACCGCGGAGTTGTTGATTGCCCCCGCAGCGTCCGGAGTATCGCCCATTTCCACAAAATGCGCCATGGGGTTGCGGAACATCGGCAGACGATCGCGCCTGGTCGGATTGCATGGATGGATCAAGCTTGCTGGACTAAATCTAGGTTAGGCCTATGAAGACCGTCAACATCGACGATGCCAAGACTCACCTCCCCAAACCTGTCGGCGCGTTGGCGAAAGGCGAGCCATTCATTATCGCCCGATGGTCAAGGTCGTGCCGATCGACGCGCCGAAGGCCCCGTACCGACGCCGCATTGGGCACATGGAGAACGAGAGCAAGCAAAAGATCGCGCACCTCGGCCGAATACATGCGCCGCCATCCTCTCGGCCTGTTCTGACTTGTAGGCGAATTCAGCCCGCCGCCTCCCGCAGACGTTCCGCCGCCGCCTCGGGGGTCAGGTCACGCTGCGGGGAGCCGAGCATCTCGAAACCGACCATGAACTTCCTGATCGTCGCCGAGCGGAGGAGCGGCGGATAGAAATGGGCGTGCATCTGCCATTCGACGTGCAAGGCGCCGTCGGTGGGCTTCTGATGGAAGCCCATCGAATAAGGGAACGGCGTGTCGAACAGCTTGTCGTAGCGCCGGGTCAGTTGCGATAGCGCCGCCGCGAGCGAGGTCTTTTCCCCGGTCCTCAATTCGTCGAAACCGCCAATGCGCCGCCGCGGCAGGATCATGGTCTCGAACGGCCAGATCGCCCAGAATGGCACGAGGACGCAAAAATCGTCGTTGGCGAACACGACCCGTTCGCCAAGCTCAAGCTCACGATCGAGATAGTCGACCAGGAGCGGCCGGCCGTGCTGGACGAGATAGGCGGCCTGACGATCGGTCTCCTTCTCGAGTTCGTTCGGCAGATGGCGGGTCGCCCAGATCTGGCCGTGCGGATGGGGGTTCGACGCGCCCATCATCTCGCCGCGGTTCTCGAAGATCTGCACCGAAGCGATGTCGGGCAGGCCGCCGAGGGCGATCGTCTCCTCGACCCAGACGTCGACGACGCGCTCGATGTCGGCGATCGCCATTCCCGCCAGCGTGAGATCGTGACGCGGCGAAAAGCACAGCACGCGGCAGAGGCCCGTTTCGCCCTCGGCGACGATGAGCCCATCGACTTCGCGCTTCGTCG
Source organism: Roseiarcus sp. (assembly GCA_049584355.1). Taxonomy (GTDB): domain Bacteria; phylum Pseudomonadota; class Alphaproteobacteria; order Rhizobiales; family Beijerinckiaceae; genus Roseiarcus. The sequence goes on from JBAUXQ010000109.1 coordinate 4,080, forward strand.
GCGCCCCGGCCTTGAGCGCCGGAAAATCGTTGTCGAACACGAAGGTGTGCGGATAGTCCGGGTTGCGGACGCCGTTGGCGCGCAGGTTGCCCGGGCAGAGATAGCAGTCCGGGTCATGGGCGAGCGCTGGCGTCGCGGCTTTCAGCTCGCGCCGGCCCTGCCAGGGGCGCTGGGTGCGGTGAGGCGAGACCAGCACCCATTCCCCGGTCAGCGGATTGAGGCGGCGATGGGAGGCGTCTCGGAGCGGGCTCGGGCTCGCCACGGCGAGGCTCCTCAAACCGCGATCAGGCGAACGCCGTCCGACGGCGCGCAGGCGAAGATTTCGGCTTCGAGCCCGGTCGCGACCCGATAGCCGTCGATCATGATCCGCGAGGCCTTCTCGACCGAGGAGGCTTCGACCAGGCTCACCGTGCAGCCGCCGAAACCGCCGCCGGTCATCCGCGAGCCGTAGACCCCCTCGACGGTCTGGGCGAGACCGACCAGCGTGTCGATCTCCGGGCAGGTGATCTCGAAGTCGTCGCGCATCGAGACATGGGAAGCGTTCATCGCTTGCCCGCAGGCGACGAAGTCGCCGGCATCAAGCGCCCGTTCCGCCTCGAGCACGCGCGCGTTCTCGGTGACGATGTGGCGGCAGCGGCGGTAGATGAGATCGGGCAGCTTGCGGCGGCTCGCTTCGAGCTGGTCGGGGGTCACGTCACGCAGCGCCTTGATCGGCCCAAGATTGCGGCTGAGCAGCCTGACCCCTTCCTCGCAGGCTTCGCGCCGGGCGTTGTACTCGCCGCCCGCATGGTGGTGGCGGACCATACTGTTGGCGACGAGAAGCCTGAGGTTCGGGGCGATCGCGACGTTGCGCGAGGCGAGGCTGCGGCAGTCGATCAGAAGCGCATTCCCCGCGACGCCGCGGCAGGAGATATATTGATCCATCACCCCGCAACGCATGCCGACGAACTCATTTTCGGCCAGCTGGCAGACCTTGGCGATCTCGATCGCCTCGAACGGCAAGCGGGCCGCGGTGATAAGCGCATGAGCGCACGAGACTTCGAGCGCGGCCGAGGAGCTCAAGCCGGCGCCGATCGGGACGTCGGTCCAAACGACGAGATCGGCGCCGCTCAAAGTCCGTCCGCTCTTCTCCAGCATGAGCGCGACGCCGAGGATGTAGTCGGACCAGTCGCCGGCCGGGGCCGCGGGCGCGGAATTAAGATCGAACTCGCGCGTCTCGTCCATGATCATCGAATAGATCCGGAGGCGCCGGTCGGGCCGCGGCGACGCCGCGGTCAAGGTCGCGAATTCGAGCGCCGCCGGCATGACGAAGCCATCGTTATAGTCGGTGTGCTCGCCGATCAGATTGACGCGACCGGGCGCGCGGCTGACCGTTGGCACGCGGCCAAAGCGGTAGGCGAACTCCACCGCCAGGTCACGCGCTTCAACGCTCATGTGAGTTCCTCCCATCGCCGAACAGGAAGGCCTGCTGGCGCGCCCGTCAAGCGCGATCGACTTGCGGCGCGTCATCGGCGAAAGGTCGCGGTGACGTGGCGGCGGGATTGGCAGGGCTCACCGAGCGAGCCGAAGCACGCCCAGCGCCCGTTTGAGGACGGCCGCCGGCATGGCCTGGGTCAGCCACAGCCCGACGCCCAAGGCGGGAAAGTAAACCGCGACCCCGACCGCAATCAGGGCCAAGAGCCTCGCTTCGCGGGCGAGGCGGGGGAGATGCGCCATGAGCTGAACGAGCGGTCCATCGGCAACCGTCAGCGCGAGCGCCAGCGCGCCCGCGGCAAAGAGGGTCGCCGCGAATGTCGCGAGCAGGCGCGCGTCGGGCGCCGTCCAGCCGCGTCGCCTTGCGAGCGCGAACACGCCCGCGACCTTGATCCACAGGCCCACGGCGGTCGCGAGCGCGAGGCCTGGAGCTCCGAGCGGCCGGAAGAGAGCGATCTTGAGGGCCACATTGACCGCGACCCCAACCAGCGTGACCTTCATCGGCGTCGCCGTGTCGCCGCGCGACAGAAAGCTCGCGCTCGTGATCCGATCGACCAAAAGCGCCGGCATGCCAATCGCGTAGGCCGCGAGCACGCCGGCGGCCTGATGGGTCGCATTCGCCGTGAAGGCGCCGCGCTCGAAGGCGACCGCGATGATAAGGTCGGGAATGAGGAGGAATGCGACCACGAAGGGTGCGCCGAGCGCCAGCGTCAGCGAAGCCGCACGGTTCTGCGCGGCGAGCGCGCCCCTTTCGTCGCCGAGCGCCACAAGGGCCGACATTTCCCTCAGTAGCACCGAGCCGGTAGCGATCACGATGACGCCGCCCGGCAATTGATAAAGCCGGTCGGCATAGCTGATGGCGGAGAGGCCGCCGGTCGGCAACAGCGAACCGACAATCTGGTCGGCGAGCGCGCCGATCTGATAGCTCGCCGAAATGCCGATCGCCGGCCCCAGCATCCAGAAAAAGCGCCGGATATCGGGCGTCCAGCGCGGCCAGGTCAGCCGCTCGAGGAGCCCGCGCCGGCGCGCGTCGGCCATGACGATGGCGAGCTGGGTCGCGCCGGAAGCGAGAAATCCCCAGCTCGCCATGCTCGCCACCCCGGGCGAGAGCTTCGGAAAGAAAGCGGCGAAGCTGAGAAACGCGATCATGCACACATTGGCTGCGGCAGGGGCGAAAGCAGGCGAGCCCCAGGCGTTGTTGGCGTTGAGGGTCCCCTGATGGAGCGCGAACACGGCAATGAACGCGATGTAGGGGAACATGATGCGCGACATCGCCACCGCTTGCGCGAACTTTTCCGGCTGGCTGACGAAGCCGGGCGAGGTCAGCCGCACGAGCAGCGGCATGTCGAGATAGACGAGGCCGAGCAGGGCGATCTGCGACAGGACGAGGAGCGTGAACACCTGGCTCGCGAACCGGCCCGCCTCCTCGGGCCCCGAGGCCTCGAGGACACGGGTGTAGGTCGGCAGATAGGCGGCGCTAAACGACCCCTCGCCGAAGATCTGGCGGAACTGGTTGGGAAGCTTGATCGCCGCCACATAGGCGTCGTTGAGCGCTCCGCCACCGAGGAGCGCGGCGAGCGCGATATCGCGCAGGAAACCAGTCAGCCGCGACGCGATGGTCCAGCCGCCGACCAGGAAGATGTTGCGGTACATCGCGCCCCGTTTAAACGGATTCGCCGTGGGGCAGAAATCGCGCCGCAGCGGAGCGCCGGTCACTGCTCCGGCGGCGGTCACCTAGGACACGGGGGAAGTCCGGGCCGCCCGCATTCTTTCGCCTCCGGCCTCCCTTCGGGCCTGGGTTGCGCCCCAGGCGGTCGCTCGAACCGCTGCATGCCGTTCGGAGGGCCGGGCCTTGCGGGATTTTCGACCGGCGGTCGCTTTTCTTCGATTCGCGGCGCGTTGGCCGGCGCCTCGGGCCTGACTGGCTGACCGACGTTCGGGGCTCTTTCCTCGATCCTCGGCGCGTTGGGCGGCGCTTCGCGCTTGACCGGCTGCCCGACGTTCGGCGGCCCGCCCTCGATCCTCGGCGCGTTGGGCGGCGTCTCGGTCCTGGCGGGCTGCCCGGCGGCAGGGAGCCTTTCCTCGGTCCTTGGCGCATTCGGGGCTGCTTCCGGCTTGACGTGCTGCCCGTTGGCCGGAGGCCTTTCCTTTGGCGACGGCTCGACGGTTCCCCCCGGGGCGGGCGCGGTCTCGGCGGCCTTGCCGGCGGCTGTCGCCGGCACAACGCCCTTGCCCCTAAACTCGCCGGGGCGCTCAGTCGCCGCAATCGCCGGCTTGCCTTTGTTCGTCGATTGGAACTGCTCGCCTCTCATGCTCGCGGCGCGCGCGTGGTCGATCTGGAGCCGTGTCGCCGGCAAGTGCGCCTCCCGCTCGGTAAGCTGCTCCTCGTCGGTCGGCTTCGCGGCGACCCCGCCCGCGCCGCCATTAAAGCTCGCCCGATTGACGGTCGTGTTGTTGACGATCGTCTGGTTGTAGACATTCGTGATGCGGTCGGGGCCGAGATTGTTCGCGGCGCTATTGTAAAAAAACCGGCCGTTGTCCCATCGGCCGCCAAAATAGCCGGCGCCATTGTAGCCAAAGCCATAGTCGACGCCGCCGTAAAACCCGACATGGGGGCCCCAATAGCCCGGCCTGAAAGCATAGACGCCGGCGACGAATGCCCAGTAGCCGGGGGTCCACAACAACCCCGGCTGCGGCGGCTCGACCCATGCGCCGGGGACCCAGTAGTAGTCGTAATTGTTCCAGGCCCAGTAGCCCGGCGTCCAATAATAGCCCGGGGCGGGAAGGGGCGGCTGATCGTACTCGGGCAACGGCGGCGGCGGCTCGTCGGACTGAATGACGTAGCCGCCGCCCGGGGCGCAAGCGCACGTTTGGGCGAACGCCGGCGCGACCAGCGCAGCTGGCGCGCAGGCTCCGATGACCAACGCAGCGACCGCGTTTCGCAGTTGACGCATCCCGGAATCCTTTCGAAAGCGCCGCAACCGCGCGACGGGCGAGACAATGCTAAAGCTAGGCCGAGTGGCCAGTGTCCGCGGCAAGAATTTTCTCCGTTTCCAGGCGAGATGTTCCTGGTGTCCGGACCTCGCTCGAAACTGTCTTCTTTCGACAGACGCAGAAACACACGGCGCCCCTTAACGGTTTATGAATCCGAAGGAGCGTTTGTTTTCGACGATTGTGTGGCGCAGGCGAGCCGGCGCGGGCCGGGACCTATCCGCTCAGCGCTTCATCGATATCGCGCCAGAGGTCCTCGACGTCCTCGATGCCGGCCGAGAGTCGCAACAGGTCCGGCGGGCATGGCGAGCCGGCGCCCTCGATCGAGGCGCGATGTTCGATGAGCGATTCGACGCCGCCAAGGGAGGTCGCCCGCTTCCACAGGCGCACACGCGCGGCGGTCGCAATCGCAGCCTCGGCGCCGCCGCGGACGCGGATCGACAGCATGCCTCCAAAGCCGCCCTTCATCTGCCGGCGCGCGACAGCGTGGCCTGGATGATGGGGCAGGCCGGGATAAAGCACGGCGGAGACCGCCCCGTGATTGGAGAGACGGTTCGCGAGCTCCATCGCATTGTCGGAAGCAGCCCGTACCCGCAAGTCGAGGGTTCGCAAGCCCCGGGTCAAAAGGAACGCCTCGAACGGATGCAGGATGAGGCCATGCGACTGGCGGATTTTGCGCGCCCGCGCGCTGAGCGTGTCGTCGCTAGCGAAGCACAGCGCGCCGGCGATCACGTCGGAATGGCCGTTGAGGTATTTGGTCGCCGAGTGCATCACGACATCGGCGCCGAGCGCAATCGGCCGGGT
>JBAUXQ010000110.1:0-11392 GCA_049584355.1 Roseiarcus sp.
CCGCCATTCCGTGCGCGCGCGGGCGCCTGGGCGGTCGAGTCGACCTCGTCGCGCCGGCCGGCGCGGAACAGAGTGAGTTCGCGCAAATATCGCGCGAACCAGGGCGCCGCGCTTTTCGCCTGTCGAACGAGCGCCGCTTGCGCGCCGGCGGCGTTGCGGGTATATGCCCGCATCATGAAAACGATCTGCTACTGCGCGGCGGTTCGAACGGCCGCGCGAAAGACAACCGCCCTCTATGATTCGATCCTCGCGCCGGCGGGCGTCACGCTCGCGCAATACAGTCTGCTCAGAAGAATCGAGCGCGCCGGGACGGTTTCCCTGACCAAACTCGGGCGGCTCGCGGAACTCGACCGATCGACGGTCGGGCGCAACGTGAAGGCGCTGGAAGAGCTTCGGCTCGTGCGCTTGGGCCCGGCGAAAGACCAGCGCGAAGCGGCGGTGCGGCTGACGCCAGCCGGAGCGGAAGCGCTGCAACGCGCCGCTCCTCTGTGGGAGCAAGCGCAACGGCGGATCGAGACCGCATTGGGCGCCGCCGGGGCCGAGCAGTTGCGGACGCTGGCGGCCGCCATCTGATTTTTTCGCCGAGACACGGGTAGTACCCCTAAAATGGAGTTGGAAATGACCGCATCGACGCCGGCCGGGGCAATTTCGATCGCTGCGCCGCACCGGCGATCGGCGGCATTCTCGCTTTCCAACCCGCTCGCCGCCGCCATGGCCGCAAGGAACCTCTACTATGGCTGGATCGTCGCGGGAGCGACGTTCCTCGTCATGCTGGCGACGGCGGGAGCGATGGGCGCGCCAGGCGTCATCATGCAGCCGCTCGAGCAGGAATTCGGCTGGAGCTCCGCCGACATCTCGTCGGCGCTCGCGTTGCGCATCGCCCTCTTCGGCCTGATGGCGCCGTTTTCGGCCGCCTTCATCAACCGCTTCGGCGTCCGGCCGGTCGTCACGGCGGCGGTGGCGATGATCTGCCTCGGGATTCTCGCTTCCCTCATGATGACCGAGCTTTGGCAGCTTGTGGCGTTGTGGGGCGTCATTGTCGGCGTCGGCACCGGGCTCGTCGCCCTGGTGCTCGGCGCGACCGTCGCGACGCGCTGGTTCGTCGGGCGGCGCGGGCTTGTCATCGGCATGCTGACGGCGAGCAACGCGACGGGTCAGCTCATCTTCCTGCCCCTGCTCGCGAAGCTGACCCAGGACTACGGCTGGCGCAGCGCGCTTGGCCTTGTGGTCGCGATGCTGCTTGTGGCGGGCGTCGTCGCCCTCCTGACGCTGCGCGACCGGCCGGCCGACGTCGGCCTCGCGCCCTATGGCGCAAAGGCGATCGAGCCGCCGCCGGCGCAGGTCCTCAGCCTCGGCGCCATGATGGCCTCGCCGCTCCGCGTTCTTTACGATGTCCGCTCAAGCCGCACTTTCTGGATTCTGTTCGCGACATTCTTCATTTGCGGCCTGTCGACCAACGGCTTGATCCAGACCCATTGGATCTCGCTGTGCGGCGACTATGGCGTAGCCCCGGTCGCCGCCGCGGGCGCGCTCGCCGCGATCGGCGCTTTCGATTTCGTCGGCACGATTCTGTCGGGCTGGCTGTCGGACCGCTACGACAACCGCTGGCTTCTGTTCATCTATTACGGCTTGAGGGGGCTGTCGCTGATCGCGCTGCCCTTCACCGGCTTTTCCGTGGTCGGACTTTCGGCCTTCGCTGTCTTCTACGGCCTCGACTGGGTCGCGACCGTCCCGCCGACGGTGCGTTTGACCGCAGAGCGTTTCGGCCCGCAGAATGCCAATCTGACCTTCGGCTGGATCTTTACCGCTCACATGCTCGGGGCGGCGGCGGCGGCGTTGGGAGGCGGGATCTCGCGCACCGAGTTCGCGACCTACCTGCCCTCGCTCTATGTCGCAGGCGTCGCCTGCGTGATCGCCGCCGCTTTGGTGTTGACAATCGGGTCGCGCCGCAGGCAAGCGCTCGCGGCGGCTTGAGTTTCAGGATCGGCTAGCGTCTCGGTTCGAATATTGGCGCGCTTGACGCGCCCTCGCGGATGAGCCCCGCCTCGTGGTATGGCAAGCGGCAAGAATGGAAACCCCCCGCATGTCAGAACGGCGAGAGCTGTACCGCAGCCCAACCGGAGATTCGTGGTTCCTTGGGCGGGAGCCGGCGAACGGCCACGCATTCGTTATTCATCAACCCAATGCGCCTTCCGGAGGCCGTTTATCGCACATTGAAGTCGGGGCCTTCCTCAGAGAGGGTTCGGGGCCTGAGCAGCAGGCTCTGTTGCGGTTGATCGGAACGCTGGTGGAGGTTCCGCCCTATGCCAATCGGCCCTAAGGCGAGCGACCCCGACAGTTTCGACACCTTGAGCGGGCGCGACGCCTGGGTTGAGCAAGGCACGGCGCCGGGCCAATTTCTGATCCGGCCTGGCGCTGCAACGCCGCCGCCGCCCTCGGGCAGGGAACCTCCCACAGTCTCGCGCGTAGTGTTTGGGGATTAGGCGGAAGCCAAATCCCGGAAGACACGGAGGCGAAGAGGTGAAGGCGCGTTCTGCAGCCGCGCTGGGGCTCGGGATCGTGCTGATCGGCGCCGTTGCGGTTTATGTGGCGGCGAACCGGTCGAAGGGGGCGGTAGAGGCGGAGGCCGGCGGCCCTCCAGTTCCGGTCGAGGCCGGCGAGGTCTCGCTCAAGGACGTCCCCATTACCATCAACGCGCTCGGAACGGTCACGCCGATCGAAACGGTCGCCGTCCAGTCGCGGGTAAACGGCCAGATCATGAAGGCCTTCTTTCACCAAGGTCAGCCGGTGAAAGAAGGCGATCCCCTCTTCCTCATCGATCCGCGTCCCTACCAGGCGGCGCTTGACCAGGCTCAGGCTCAGCTCGCGCACGATCAGGCCGCCCTCAAGGAGGCGCAAACCGACCTCGCGCGATATCAAACGCTTGTGGCGGAGAATTCCATCGCCGCGCAAAAGGCGGCCGACCAGGCGTTCACGGTCGAGCAGGACGAAGGTACGGTGAAGCTCGACGAGGCCAATGTCGAAACCGCCCAGCTCAACCTGACCTACGCCCATATCGACTCGCCCGCGACCGGCGTAGCCGGCGTCATGCAGGTCGATCCCGGAAATTACGTGCAGGCCGGCGCCGGTACGGGCCTGGTCAACATCACCCAGATTCAACCCATTTATGTCAGTTTTCCGATTCCGCAAAGCAACCTTAAGGAAGTTCGCGACGCCCAGGCGAAGGGCGCGCTCGATGCACAGGCCCTCTCGCAGGAAGGAAAGAAACTCGACGACGGCAAGCTCACTTTCGTCAATAATCAAGTCGCGGCGGCGACCGGCACGGTCATGCTCTACGCGACGTTCCCCAATGAGAAAGAGACGCTTTGGCCCGGCGAATTCGTCACCGTCGACCTTGTGGTCGGCGTGCGCAAGAACGCCCTCACCGCCCCGGTGGGAAGCGTCATGTCCGGTCCGAACGGCGACTACGTTTACACGATCTCGGCCGACAATGTGGCGCACAGCGTCCCCGTCCTGGTCGCGGCCCGCCAGAATGGGTTGGCCGTATTCACGAAAGGCGTCGCATCCGGCGAGCGCGTCGTCGTCAACGGGCAGTACAATCTCGCCGACGGCGTGAAGGTCGCGATCGAACCGCCCAAGGCGACCGCGAGCGCCGCGAAATGAGCATTTCGGAAATCTTCATCCGCCGGCCGATCGCGACCGCGCTGATGACCGCCGGCCTTGTTGCGTTCGGCGCGCTCTCATTCAAGCTCCTCCCGGTCGCCGCGCTGCCTAATGTCGAGTTCCCGACGATCTCGGTTTCAGCGAAGCTCCCCGGCGCGAGCCCGACCGTGATGGCCTCGACCGTGGCGACGCCGCTCGAGGACCAGTTCACGGCTATTCCCGGGCTCTCGTCGATGACCTCGACGAGCGGCCTCGGCTCGACATCGATCACGCTGCAGTTCGACCTGAGCACCAGCATCACCGCCGACGCCGGCTACGTGGAGCAGGCGATTCAGGCAGCGACCGCCCTTCTCCCCAAGTCACTTCCGACCCCCCCGACCTACAAGGTGGCCAATCCGGCGGATGCGCCGATTCTCATCTACGCGGTTCATTCCGACGCCTATCCGGTCCAGGAGCTCGATCAGTACGCGAACATCCTTCTCGGCCAGTCGCTCTCGCGGGTGAGCGGCGTCGGCCAGGTGGTCATCGCCGGCCAGGCCGAGCCCGCCGTGCAGGTGCGGCTCAATCCCGAGGCTCTGGCGGCGAAGGGACTGGGGTTCGCGCAGGTCAGCGCGGCCCTGAATTCCCAAAGCGCTCTCGAGCCGACCGGCAATCTCGAGGGCCATCACGCGCAGTTTCCGCTCGACGTCAACCAGCAGCTGACCACCGCCGACCAGTTCCGCAAAGTTATTGTGACCTATAGCAATGGAGCGCCGGTCGAGCTCGGCGATATCGCAACCGTGGTCGACGGGCCGCAGAACCCGCGCACGGGCGCCTGGTTCGGGACCAAGCGGGCCGAGGTTCTGCTCGTCTTCAAGGCGCCCGGCGCTAACACGCTCAGCGTCGTCGACGAGATCCAGGCGATGATGCCGCAGCTCGAGAAGTCGATTCCCCGCGCGGTGCACGTCGACCTCGTCTCCGACCGGTCGCTCTCGATCCGCTCCTCCGTGTCGGACGTCGAGTTCACTCTCGTCCTCGCGCTTGCGCTCGTCGTCCTGGTGATCTTCCTCTTTTTGCGCAACTTCTGGGCGACCGTAATTCCGAGCATCACGCTGCCGGTCGTAATCGTCGCGACGTTCGGGGCGATGTACCTGCTCTCTTACAGCATCGACAACCTGTCGCTGATGGCGCTCACGATCGCGATCGGGTTCCTTATCGACGATGCGATCGTGATGATCGAGAATATCGTCCGCCACATCGAGGCGGGAAAGCCGCCGCTTGAGGCCGCCCTCGACGGCGCTGGCGAGATCGGTTTCACTATCCTCTCCATCACCCTGTCGCTGGCGGCGGTCTTTATTCCAGTCCTGTTCATGTCCGGCGTGGTGGGACTGCTGTTCCACGAATTCGCGATGACGACCGTTCTCGCAATCTTTCTCTCGGGCTTCGTGTCGCTGACCCTGACCCCGATGATGTGCGCGCAGTTTCTGACCCGTCAGAGCGCCGAGAAACAGGGGCGCTTCAGTCGCTGGCTCGAGGGCGGCTTCGACCGCGTGCGCGACCTGTATGACCGCGGGCTCACCTGGGCCCTCGGTCACCAATTTCCGATGCTGCTCGTCAGCATCGCCATGATCGCCTTGACCGTCGGCCTCTACGTCGTGATCCCAAAGGGATTCCTGCCCGAGCAGGACACCGGCATCTTTATCGGCGTGGCCCAGGTGCGCGAAGATGCGGCCTTCGACGCCATCCAGAAAATCGAGAACGACTGCGCCGCCATCATCCTCAAGGATCCGGCCGTTGCCGGCATCGTTGGCTTCGCCGGTGCGACCGGAGGAAACCCCAGCGAGAGCTCGGCGCGAATGTTCGCCCAGCTCAAGCCGTTCGACCAGCGCCCCTCGGTGCAGCAGGTGATGGCTCGACTGAAGCCCAAGCTCGCCCAGGTGGTCGGCTTGAAGTTCTACATGCAGTCCGTGCCGGACATCAGAATCGGGGCGCGCCTCGAACAGGCGGAGTATCAATACACCCTGACCGACACCAGCACCGACGACCTCAATCGCTATGCGCCGATCCTGCTCGAAAAACTCCAGGGCATGAAGATCCTCAGCGACGTCGCCTCCGACCAGCAGATCCACTCACCCCACGTCGTCGTCGAGGTCGATCGCAATCTGGCTTCGAGCCTCAACGTCCCGATCACCAATATCGACGCGGCGCTCCAGGACGCATTCGGGCAGGCGCAGATCGCGAACATCTATCTGCCGACCCAGCAGGCCTATCTGATCCTCGAGGTTGAGCGGAAATTTCAAGCCGGGCCGCAGGCTCTGTCGAGCCTCTATGTCACGAACGCGACTGGCGGGCAGGTCCCGCTGTCGGCGGTCACGCACGTGACGCGCCAGGTCGAACCGCTGACGATCAATCACCAGGGCGTCTTCCCCGCCGTAACGCTGTCGTTCAACCTCGCCAAAGGCGCATCGCTGAGCCAGGCTGTCGACGCCATCGCCGCCGCGAAGGCGAGCCTCGGAGCGGCGCCGACCCTGGTCGGGCAGTTCGAGGGCACCGCGCAGGCGTTCCAGGCGTCCCTCGTCACCATGCCGCTCCTGGTCGTCGCGGCGATCCTGGTGATCTACGTCATCATGGGCATGCTGTACGAGAGCTTCATTCACCCGATCACCATTCTCTCCGCCCTGCCCGCGGCCGGCGTGGGCGCGCTCCTGATCCTGCTCGCGACCAGCTACGATCTGACCCTGATCGCGCTCATCGGCATCCTCCTGCTGATCGGTATCGTGAAGAAGAACGCGATCATGATGATCGACTTCGCCCTGGCCGCCGAGCGGCAGGAAAAGATGAGCCCGGTCGACGCGGTTCACCACGCCTGTCTGCAGCGCTTCCGCCCGATCATGATGACGACGGTCTGCGCCTTGATCGTAGCCCTTCCGCTCGCCGTCGAAACCGGCGCGGGCGCGGAGTTGCGAAGACCGATGGGGATTGCGATCGTCGGCGGTCTCATCGTCTCCCAATGGCTGACGCTGTACACAACCCCGGTCGTCTATCTCTACCTCGACCGCCTGAATGGCTGGATCAGCCGCCCGCGCCCGAGCTTGTGGCCATGGGCGCGGCGTCCGGCGTGAGCGCCGGGTCGCGAACAGGCGGCACGGGGAAGGGCCCGCCCGCGCCGCCCGCCCGGATCTGGTCGTCGTGCCGGCCGGCGGGGAACAGCGTGAGTTCGCGTCCGCAGTCTTTCACTTTGACGACTGGCCGGTCGCGGTCGGCAGACATTGACGCAGGCTCGGCATCGGCCATACCTTGAGGCTGCGAGCGCGCGGCGAATGCTTTGCGCCCCCCACGCCAAAATCTCACGAGGAAACGATGCCGAGGACATCCCGCCGCGCGGCCGCCGCGCTTTCGCTGCTCAGCCTCGGAATGGCGGCTCCCCTTTCCGCCAAAGCCGCTCAGACATGCACCGCCGAAGCGCTGGCCGCGCTCGGGGTTCCAAGCCTCACCGTCGCCTCTGCGAAAGCGGCCCCGGCGGAAGGCCCCTTCCCTGCTCGGTGCGTCGTCGAGGGGACGATCGCCACCGACGGCGACGGCGCGGGGCCAAACTCGGCCCGGCTCCGTGTCCAGCTCCCGGAAACCTGGAACGGCAAGCTTGTCTTCTTCGGCGTCGGCGGCCTCGCCGGCTCGCTCAATCCTTCGGCGAGCCCGCATGATTTCGTTTCAGCGCTCGGCATGGGCTATGCGACCGCGATCACCGACACTGGCCACGTCGGCAAGAACCCCTTCGACGCCGACTGGATCCTGGAGGCGCCGGGCAAGCCGAATGAGGCCAGGATCATCGACTATTTCTACCGCGCGCCGCATCAGGCGACGATCGCCGCCAAAGCGCTCGCGTCAAAATTCTACGGCGCGCCCGGAGTGTCGCGAGCTTATTTCGACGGCTGCTCGTTCGGCGGCCACATGGGGCTGATGGAGGCGATGCGCTACCCGGACGACTATGACGGAATCATCGCCGGCGCGCCCTACATGGACAATCACACCGAGCTCTGGGGCTACAAGAACGCGAAGGCCTTCCTCAAGGCGCATGTGACCCCGGACGTCGTCGCCAAGGTGAACGAAGCCGTCCTCGCCACATGCGACGCCGACGACGGCGCCAAGGATGGGCTGATCCAGAACCCGGGGAAGTGCAGCTTCGATCCGCAGTCGCTCGTGCCGGCGACGCTGACGCAGGCGCAGGCCGACGCCTTCAAGATTTTCATGGCCCCGGTGACCGACTCGCATGGGCGCACGATCTATCCGGGCTCGCCGATCAGCGACCTCGCAGCGGCGGACGGACCGGCGGGCGGTTTCGTCGGCTGGGTCGTCACCCCAACGCCGGCGACCGATCCCGCCGCGGCCGAGCCTTGGGGCGCGGCGCCGCCGGTGCTATGGGCAGCCGCCGAGGGCTTCACCAAATTCATCGATCTTCACGACCCGACCGTCGACTTCAACAACAATTGGCCTGAAACCGACGGGCGGATCGCCGACGGCGCGCTGAGCCAGTTCGACGCCCGGCTCGGGATCGGCGACGCCGACCAGCCGGAGCGGCTCGCGCCCTTCTTCAACGAGGGGAAGAAGCTCATTCTCTATCACGGCTATGGCGACACGGCGATTTCGCCGTTCCGGACGGTCTGGTTCTACGAAGACCTGGCGAAGGCGGCGGGCGGCTACGACAAGGTCAGCGACCATGCGCGCCTCTTCATGGCGCCGGGCATGCTTCACTGCCTCGGCGGCGACGGTCCCGACAACTTCGACACGCTCGCCGCGCTCGACGCCTGGGTTGAGCAAGGCAAGGCGCCCGACGGAATCATCGCCTCCAAGTTTCCCGGCGGCAAGCCGGGCCAGAAGGCCCTGCGCACGATGCCGCTCTGCGCCTTCCCCGAACAGGCCCGATACGGCGGAACGGGCGACGTCAATTCGGCCGAGAACTGGACCTGCGTCCCGGGCGACAAGTCGCAGCTCGACGTCGGCGCCGATGGCGTCGCGGCGGGCTTGGGCGCAGGCCGGAAGTAGCGGATCGCGCGCCCCGACGGATGCGCAGGAACCGGCGGCCGAGAGGCTCCCCTGAGCGCACTGGGCGGCTATCGGTTCAGCCCTTCAGCGCGCCGGCGGTCAGGCCGCTGATGAACTGCCGCTGCAAGGCGAGGTAGACAACCACGACCGGAACGAGCGCGATGATCAGCCCGGAACAGAGCGCGGTATAGTCGGTCCCATATTGACCGACCGCCTGAAACACCGCCGACTGCACCGTCTTCTTGCCGGGAGACGTGATCAGCGTGTTGGCGAACATGAATTCATTCCACGTGTACAACGATTGAATGATCACGATCGTCGCCATGCCGGGGCGGGCCAGCGGCAGGTAGATATGCCAGAACACCTGAAAATCATTGCAGCCGTCGACCCGCGCAGAGTCGCCAAGTTCGCCAGGCAGGCTGAGGAAGAACGTTCGCATCAGAAAAACGGCGAAGGCGGCGCCGCCGCCGACATAGGACAGGGCCAGTCCGGTGAGCGTATTGAGAAGATGCAGCGTCTTCAGGAATTGAAACATGGGGATGAGGATCGCCTGTGGCGGGATCATCATCGCCCCGATGAAGGCGTAGAAGACGAATTCGCGTCCGGGAAACTTGTAGCGCGCGAAGGCGTAAGCGGCCGGAGTCGCGACTGCCACCACCAGCGCGACGGTCAGGCTGGTGACATAAAGAGAATTGCCGAGATGAACCGGAAAGTTCATCGCGAACCATACGCGCGGAAAATTCTGCCACTTGATCTCCGCCGGCAGCAACGTGTTGAAGACTTCGTGCGAGTCCTTCACCGACGTGATGATCATCCATATCAGCGGGAACGCCTCCACAACCACGATCCCCACGAGGATGACGTAAATGAGCGTGCGGGTGAAGATGAGCGCCCAGGGAGCCCGCATGATTGCCCCGCCGGATTTGTGCATCGATAACGTTTGCGCGCGGCTCGTCATCCCCGGGCGCCTCACAGTTCAATCTGGGAGTCGAGGTCCGGGCGCCGCCCGAGACGAATCTGGATCGCCGAAACCGCGATGCTGAGCAGCAGGATGACGATGGCGATCGCCGTCGCATAACCGAGCCTGGAATTGGAGGCGCCCATCGCTCCGAAGGCGATGGAGTAGAGGTAGGTGCCGAGCGTCGCGCTTGCGTAGTTCGGGCCGCCGGCGGTCATCACCCAGATCTGGTCGAAGACCTTGATGCCGTTGATGGTGTTCAGCACGATGACAATCAGGATCACCGGCCGGATCGTCGGAACAGTGACGTGCAGAAAGCGTGACCATGCATTGGCGCCGTCAAGTTCGGCCGCCTCGTAGAGCTCGCTGGGGACGCTCTGCAGCGCGGCGAAGAAGATGACGAGATAGAAGCCGAGCGACTGCCAGACAGAAACGATGATCACGCTCGGCATGACCGTGTTGGGGTCGGCAAGCCATAGCTGGGTGAATCCGCCCAGTCCGATCGCGCGTAGAGAGCTGTTGACGGCGCCGAAATTGGGCTCGAACAGCATCGCCCACAGCAAGCCGCTGATGGCCAGCGAGATGATCACCGGCATGAAATAGAGCGTGCGGAACACTGCGCTGCCGCGGATGCCGGAATTGAGGAGGCTTGCGATCAGCAGCGGCAGAACGGTCTGCAGGATCACCGTGCACGCGGTGAAATACGCAGTGTGCCAGAGCGCTCTCAGGAACGTCTCGTCCTGAATCAGGTTCAGGTAGTTGCTAAAGCCGGCCCATTTGGGCGCCGCCATGCCATTCCAGTGCTGCAGACTGAGCAGGACGGCGGCCGCCATCGGCGCCGCCATGGTCAGGATCAAGGCGAGGGCGGCGGGGGCGATGAACAAAGCCGGCGGAATCAAACGCTGCAGGCGTAATGACAAATGGGTCGGGCTGGCGGGTCTGGCCATTTGCAGTTTCTTCGAGCTGTGGGGCGCCGCCGCGCAATCGGCGGCGGCGCACCCGGTCGGAGACGCGAGCGCGCCTCTCGGGTTACTTGCCGCGCGCGGCCATCACGTCCGCCTCGATCTTCCTGGCCCCATCGGCCGGCGAAATCGAGCCGTCAAGCGCGCTCTGGCAAACATTGGAGACCGAATCCCAACTGCCGGGCCCGAAGAGGATGTGATCCGCGGCGTCGGTCGCAATCCACGAAATCATCGTACGAACCTTCGGATTGTCGATTTGATCGACGGCGCTGGTGAGAGCCGGGAACGACTGGAGACCCTTCGCGCGCCAATTGTAGACGTCGGGGCGGAAGATATAGGCAATGAACTTGACCGCGATATCCTTGTTCGGGCTGCTGGCGTTCACCGACCAGGCCTCGCCTGCGCCATCGCCCGTGTAGTGGACGCTGTCGGCCGTCAGGGCCGGGACCTTATGGACGGAATAGTTGTCCAGCCAGTCCTTGCTGCCGTCATGGGCGAAGATGCCCGGGGTCCACGATCCGCCGAAAAACATGGCGGCGCGCCCCTGATAGGCCAGCTGATAGCTTTGAGGGTCGTCTATGCCATTGATGCCGGGAGGAAACACCCCCGACTTGGCGAGGCGCTCGAGCAGCCCGAGCGCATCGACGACCGGCTTCGAGTCCCAGCTCAGGCCTGGGGCGGTGTGATCGTCGAGCGCGTAAACGTCGCCGCCGTACTGGGCGACCAGCGGCAGGAAGAAGTCGGGGCAGGTATTGCGCGTGAGGTTGCCCCAGGCGAGCGGGATATAGCC
>JBAUXQ010000111.1:0-4042 GCA_049584355.1 Roseiarcus sp.
ATCAGCCGTCCGCGTAACGACGGGCTTGCAAGTTCGAGGCTCTCGAGGGCGAAATCGAGCGCGTCGCCGGTCACTTGCCAGAAATCGGCGTAGCGGTTCTCGAGCGTGCGCAGCCACGTGTACTGAAGCTGCTTGTCGCGCCACAGCGCGGTCAGCGCCGCGCGCCGATCGGCTGGAATATCGGCGCACCGCGCCGCGGCGGATGCGAAGTCGAACAGCGTGCCGTAGGCGTCGAAAACGCAGGCGCTGACGCCTTGCAGGGGTTGGAGCGGCTGGGTCATGACGATGTCATCGCGGATCAGCTCGGCTGAGGAGCCTGCGCGAGCTGGCCCTCCAGCGCCGCGACCCGCTCGTGCAGCATCTCGCTCTCGATCTGGGCATAGGCGATCTCAGCGTCCTGGGCGAGGCTGCCCAGGAGATGATGCTCGCTGCTGTCGAGATCGGTTCCAGCCTCATGGCCGCTATAGAGGATCATCGCGTAGCAGCGTCGCGGATTGCCCACCGGCACGGCGAGAAGCGGCCGCGCGAGGTCGTGCGGGAGCCGGGCATGCGAAGCCTGATTGGCGCCGACAGGGTAGGGCTTCCTTTCGAACCTTTCGGCAAGCAGAGGGTCATCGGCGGCGAAAGCATCGGCCTCATCGGCGTCCCATCCGGCGCTGGCGCGCCGGTGGTAGACGCCGTCCTGCTCGCGGAATAGCGCCGCCGACGCCAGATGCAGCGAGCGCATCGGCTCGTCGACCAGGAGACGGTCGACCTCGGCGAGACTCCGGGCATGGAGAATGGTTTCGCCCACCGTGGCAAGATGGCGCTCGGCGCGGATGAACTCGCGGTCGAACAGCCGGTTCGCGAGCTCGGTCGCAAACTCGTGCGCGCGCGCGATCAGGTAGACGAGGCCTGAGGCGACGGCGATCCAGGCCCAGTTGGGCATGTGGATGTATTCGTCGATCACTTCGATCTGCTTATGGAGGAAGAGGACCGGCACGCTAAGCAGGAGCCCGAACACGGTTGCGCGCCTGAGCGGGATCCACACGTTGACCACCGTCGGCCGGCGCACCGCCTCGACGACGAACAGGCACAGGACGCCGTTGATGAGGTAGAGGGCGCCCGCGACTTCCTCCGACGTGAGGCCTAAGCCGAACAACTCGGCAAACAGCGAGGTCTCCTGCGAGAGCTGGGCGAGCAGATAGGCAGGAAGGCCGATCACGCAGCCCCAAATGACCCAGCGGATGCGCTGATAGTCGCGCGGCGAGAGATCGCGACGGCGACCGAGCAGGATAGCGACCGCTGCGACGCTGACCGCAAAGCCGACGAAGAGCGAGCTTCGCGCCCAGATCTCGGTGGGATAACCGAACACGCTTCCCATGCCCGCGAGCGCGACCGCAAGGAACATGATAAAAATCGCCGGCAGCGCCCGCTCGACGTTGCGCCATCGGCCTTCAGTCCGGTCGAGCGGCGCCCTCAGCGCAAACAGCAGGAGCCCGGTATAGGCGGCGGCCTGCATCACCTGGGCAATGAAGTCTTGCGCCAGAAGCGCCCACGGCCACAGCTGGGCCCACGCCCAGATCTGGAACGCCTGGCCAGGATTGAACTGAATCACATAGACGAAGAAGCCCCAGGTCATGGCCCCGGGACGCGTCCACACCAGCCACGCCGCGCCGAGCACCACCAGGACGCCGGCGAGGGTGTCGAGCGCCACGATGACCTCGAACAGGCGATTGTCGGGGCGCGGCTCCGCAACCAATGTGACTTCATGCGCCGGGCGCTTGCCCGTCGCGGCGATGATGAGCCTCGCCTCGCGGCCAGGCGCGACGTAGTTCACCCCGCCGAGTTGCGACAGAGCGCTTGCGCATAGGTCGGTATCGACCGGGATGCAGCGCATCGCGACAAGGTCCAGCCGATCCCCGACGCGAAGGCCCGCCCGCCACGCGGGCGAATCCTCTTCGCTGGCGAACGGACCCTGGACGTCGTAGATCAGCCCATCGCCGTTGGTCGCCAGACCGAACGATCCGAGCGGGCGGACGACCCTGAGGAAGTCGGGAGCGACCATCGCCAGCGCGTAGATCGTCAGAAGCACCAGCGCGGCGCGGCCGAAGAGACTCGCGCCGTTCCGGTCGGCCATCACTCGATCTTCCGCAGGCAAGACGATAGGCCTCCTTCGGGCGCATGTCGGCCCGCGGAAGCTAGCTGCGACGCAGGTCTTTGTACATAAGCCGCGTCGCGTCGTAGCGGTCCTCGAAGGCGTCGCGCGCGTAATGCGGAATCGACCCGGCGAGGCTATAGCCCAGCGAGCGATAGAGAGCCTCGGCCGCATCGCCTGCGGTGTCGAGGGTGAGGAGCCAGCGGCCCTCCTTCGCCGCCCGCCGTTCGATCTCGCCCATCAGGGCGCGGGCGACGCCGGCGCGGCGATAGGCCGGGTCGACCAGGACCTTGGAGACTTCGGCGTGATGACGCTTGCTCGGCATCGAATCGAGATCGAGCTGCGCCGTTCCGGCCACCTCGCCGCCAAGCGTCGCGATGAGGACGACTTTCGCGCCCGCCGCGTGCGCAGGAGCGACCCGGTTCAGCCAGTAGGCGCGCGCCTCATCCCGGCCGAACGGCGCGACGAAGCCGACGCTTGCGCCCTCGCGCACGCAGGCGCGCAGGATGTCCGAGAGCCGATCCAGAGCCTGGGTGAACGAGGCCGGATCGAGCGCGGCGACGCTGGTGGTTCGCCCCTCCATGACGCTCACCGCAAGACAAGAATGTAGCGCGCCGGGCGGCGCCCTACGGCGCGGAAGCGGCTCGCGCCCATGAGCTTGTAGCGAAGGCAATCGCCGGCGCTCAGGCGACGGACAGTTCCCTCGATCGTCAGTTCGAGCGCGCCCTCCTCGAGATAGAGATGATGCTCGAGGCCCAGGCGCGGCGGCAGCGGATAGTCGATGCTCGCTCCAGCCGGCAGTTCACAAGCCAGCACCTCGCAATCGAAGTCGAGCGAGGGCGGCGAGACCGAGCGGCGGCGAAAGCCGGTGGCGGGATCGACCCACTCCGGCTGGTCGGCGCGGGCGACGAGCGCGGCCGCCTCGGCCTCGATGTCGGCGAGGAGGCGCGAGACGGTCGAGCCGTGCGCCCCGGCGAGCCGTCCGAGCACCGAGGCCGTCGGGCTCACTTCCCCATTCTCGATGCGCGACAGCGACGCGCGGCTGACCCCGCTCAGCGCCGAAAGTTCATCGAGCGACCAGCGCCGCGCGCGCCGCAGTTCGCGCAGCCGCTCGGCGAGGCGCAGGTCGGCGGCGTCGCGGGATGGGGCTTCGGTTTCCATAAATGGAAAATACTCTCATAATCGAGAGCGTCAAGCGCCGATGGTCGTCAGTCGAGCCAGTCGGGACGAACTTTGGTCCGTTCAACCTCGGGCTTCGCCGCCAGACGATCCAGAAAATCGAGCTGATCGTCACTGACAAGGCGCTTTGTCTGTGGCGCGGTTCGCCAATCGTCCCAGGCGGAGGTCTCCGCGCCATTGAGGGCGAAATGGTCGCGCAAGACGTTGAGCCGCAGGAACCAGGCGCCGGTCGCCTCGCCGTGGCCGAAGCGCCGGGGATCGGCCCTTCCTGCGCGCCACTCGAGCCAGGCCTCGCCGGCCGTCAGGAACGACGTCCGAGGCACGTTCGCCGGGTCGAACCCGATTCCGAGCTTGGCGCCCATCGTCTCGTCGATTTGCGCGTCGCTCAGCCGCCACGCCTGAGCCGGCTCATGCCAGAATTCACAGACCCAATGATCCTCCCAGCCCTCGCCAAGATAGGACGCAAAGCCGCATCGCAACCGGGCGGGAACGCCTTTGCAGCGCAGGAACGAAGTCACCATCAGGGCAAAGTCGCGGCATGTGCCGGCGGATCTCTGTCGCGGCAAGCGCGGCGCGTGCAGCGTCCGGGCGTCGGCTTCGAGAACATCGGCAAGACGGTCGGCGACAGGCAGCGTCGTTCGCGAATTGGCGCGAAGCTCATGGGCGTCGACGCCATAGGCGTCAAGCCAATCCGAGTGGATCAACAAGCCCTGCACGATGCGATTG